>JACRCS010000571.1 GCA_016218905.1 Deltaproteobacteria bacterium | reverse complement strand
GTTGAGGAGTCGCGCCGGTCGGGTCCCCGGCTCGGTCCTAGCCAAGGCGGTGGAGGGCGTGGAGCCGCAGGAACGGCTCCAGCGTGGCCTCCCACGCCCCGCGCCGGCAGTCGACTCCCGCCGCGCTCCCCTGCTGTTGGTACCGGAGATAGCGGCACCCCCCGAAGCAGAGGGGCAGGTACTCGCACGCGCCGCACTCGGCGCGGTCGCGCCAGCGCGGACCTCCGTAGGCTTCCCCGTGTTCTCTCGGCCCGGACCAGACGTCGCCGGCGGCGAACTCCGGGTGGCCCACGAAGGCCGGACACTTGTAGAGCGTCCCGTCCCAGTGGACGGTGAAGGCCGCGGCCAGGTCGGCCATGCAGGGGGTGGGCCGGATCGGGGGCAGGCGATAGCCCCTCCGGAGCACCTCCTCGGCGAGCGACACGGCGGCTTCCGCGGCCCAGGGCTCGTCCCCGGTCGAGCAGCCGGCCCGGAACTCCGAGTGGCTGAAGCGGTCGTTCGTCCGGAGGACCGGCTGGAACCGGATCTGGGCAAGCTTGGACGGCCCGAGGCCGGAAGCCTCGAGCCGGTCCAGGAGGCGCGGGAAGGCCCGCCAGCTCTCCGGGAGGAAGTTCCCCCCTACGCCTACGGCGAGGAGGTCGCAGCACGCGCGGAGGTTGGCGAGCACGGCCTCGAAGCTCCCCTTCCCCGATCGGAAGGGGCGGGTGCGGTCGTGGTGGTCGGCCGGGCCGTCGATCGTCACCTTGGCGGCCCTGAGGCCCAGGGGGAGGAGCGCTTCGACGACGTCGCGGGTGAGGAGGGAGCCGTTCGTGACCAGGGAGAAGGAGAACGCAGCGCGTCTCTCCCTGGCGACCGGGCCGAGCTCCGAGGCGATCTGCCGGATGCGGTCGACGTAGAGGAGGGGCTCACCGCCGTAAAAATCGAGAAGGAGCTTCTGTTTCCCCGGGACGAGGCGCGCCTCGACGAAGCGCGCGAGGGCTTCGGCCGTGGCTTCGGTCATGGCAGAGCCGTCCTTGAGGCTCCCCTCGTAGCAGTAGGGGCAGGCGAAGTTGCACCCCATGCCCAGGATCACGGCCACCGTGACGCACGGGTCCACCCGGTTCACCTCCTCCAGGTAACCGAGGACCTCCCGCCGCTCGGCCTCTCGGTCCGCCGTCAGCACGCCGAGCTTCACGAGGGACTCGCGAGCGGACTCCTCGGGAATCTCTCGGCGCTCGAGCCGCGCGAAGGCGTCGGAGGACAGCAGAGCGAGGGAGCCCTTTCGGGTGGAGAAGACCAGGCAGTGGCCGGGCCGCTCGGGAAAGGGGTACGCCTTGCAGTAAGCCGAGAGCTCCATGTATCTCCTCTTCCATCGGATCGGATCTCGTCCCCGGTACCATGGAGCGTCCCTTGGAGTCAAAGGGTTCCGGCTCGATGGAAAGATGATGGAAAGATCCTTGACGGTGCCGCGAGTCCCTGTTACAGATGCATCCGCAGTAATTTTCTTCGGAGGGAGCTGTTTCCCTCCCCTCTCAAGAGAAGGAGCAGCCAGATGGAACACTTGGAGATCGTCGTGCTCGAGTGCGGGGTGGAAGCCGAAGAGGTCGCCGAGGAGTCGAGCTGCTGCTCCGGCATGATCGTCGCGACGCGTAGCGGCCTCTAGCCCAACCCCGCCGGCGGGGGTTCGCCCCCGCCTTCCTCCACCCGTCCGCTTCCGAGCGAAGTCTTCAGCGGGCAATCCCCTTCCGCACCTCTTCGGGATCGAAGACCCTCCCCCCTTTCACGACCCGGTGGATCCGGTGCAGGTTGCCGACGTCTTTCCGCGGGTCTGCGTCCAGGACCAGGAGGTCGGCCAGCTTGCCGGCCTCGATGGTGCCCACGTCCTCTCTCCCGAGCGCCGCGGCCCCGCCGCGGGTGGCTGCGAGCAGGACCTCCGCGGGGGAGAGCCCCGCCTCCCGCATGAGCTCCAGCTCGCGGTGGAGCCCCGGCCCGTGGAGCGTCCCGATGTTGCCCGCGTCCGAGCCCGCGGCGACGGTCACCCCCGCGGCGTGCACACGCCGCAGGTTCTCGAAGCGGATCGCCTGGGCCCGGTCTCGAGGCGCCCGGCGGGCCCTCCGGGGGCGTAGCTTCGGCAGGTCCGACCAGGTCGAGATCACCTGGGGATCTCCGAACCGTTTCTCGAAGTCCGAAAGCCGCACGGCCCCTCCCAGCACCTCGTCGTAGCCCTCGTTCACGGCGAGCGTCGGAATGTAGACGACCTTCCGGCGGCGGAGCGCCGCCAGGAACCCCTCGTCCACGGGTTCGTCCTCCACGCTGTGCACCAGGAGGTCGGCACCGGTCTCCACGGCGGTCCGTGCGGTCTCCAGCTCGGTCGCGTGTACCGCTACGCGCACGCCGGCGGCGTGGCTCTCCTCGACGGCGGCCCGGACCCACGCCACCTCTTCGGGCGTTCCCGACCACCTCACGAGCCAGAGCTTGAGCACATCGGGTCTCCTCGCGAGCTGCGTCCTCACGACTTTGCGGGCCTCTCGGGCGGAGCGGACGAGCACGTTGGGCGGATCCGTGGTGACGAGCTCGCGAGGTACGAAGGAGGAGAGGAGGGGGCCCGCCACCGCTACCCGGGGAGCGAGCTCCCGCCCGGCCGCCGTGCGGCGAAGCTCGAACGTCCAGAGCGGCCCTCCCGTGTCGAGGACGCTCGTGATCCCGCAGGCGACATACCGGGCGAGCGTCGCGGGCAGGCGCTTTCGGAGCCCGGCGAGCTCCCCGGCGTAGGGACGCACGGCCCTCAGGTCGATCACGTCGGGCCGAGTGTAGAGTCCGCCCGACTGGAAGAAGTGGACGTGGGCGTCGATGAGCCCGGGCACGAGCCAACGACCGGAGAGATCCACGACGCGAGCCCCCTCCGGCACGAAGGTCCGATCCGCCGGCCCCACGTCCGCGATCCGATCGCCTCGGATCACGACGGCGGCCGAAGGGAGCGGCGGTCCGCCCGTACCGGGTAGGACGGTCGCGCCGGTGAGCACCAGGACCTCCGGGCTCGTCCCGGAGTGAGCTCCCAGCGAGAGGAGCAGCAGAAGGCCTCCGCTGAAGATCTTCAAAGTTCCCGCCTCCTCGCGAAGCCCGTCGAGCAGCCGCGTCCGTCTCCGGTGCTTCTCGACAGTAGAGCGGAACCGGCAGAAGGCAACCTCCGAGGGGGACGCTTTACAAGTCGCCCCGGCGCGGTACGGTCCTGGCGTCTCCTTCCAGCCGAAATCGAAGAGGAGGGCTCGCCGTGAAGCAGCGGATGTAGACGGCGCCGCGAGAGGAGACCATGAGCGCCGTCGTCCTCCTCGTAAACGGCACGGCCCGGCGCGCGGGCGCGAACCGCCTGACGACGTTTCCGCTTGGGTCCACGTCGGCGGCGACGGCCGAGTCGGCGTCTACACCGGCAAGGTCGAGCTCGGTCAGGGGGCGGGGAATCGCCCATCGTGGGGATCGCGCCCGCCGTCGCCAACGCCCTCTTCGCCGCCACCGGCGTTCGGCTCCGGGATCTGCCCCTGGTACCCGAGGGTCTCCGAAAGCCGGGCGATCGAGCCGGCGGGGGCTGAGGGGCGGGGCTGCGAGGCGAGACGCGACGGACGGGGGACACCGGCGGTTTTCCCGAAATAGGAAACCGACTACCCTTCGCGCGGTCCCGCCAGGCGTCCGCCGGGCAGCTGTACTCCCCATTCCCGTGTGATCCCGCTCTCTTCCGAACTTGCCGCTCCGAGAGGGCCGGAGTGGCACCGATCCTGCTTGGTCTCGCGCGTGAACGCCCTCGGGGGGGCGCTCCCCACACTGAACAGTCGGCGAGAACGCCGGCTCAGGAAAGGAGAGCGGAATGAGACGCATCCAAGGGATCCTTGCGGCCATGGGCCTGCTCCTGACCACGCTCCTCGGCTCCGCCCAAGCCACCTCCATCGGGTTCCGGCTGACCCTCTGGGACAACGTCAATACCCCCAAGATCAAGCTGCAGAACACCTCGGACGCGGGCTTCGACCTCGGCGAGTTCGTCCTCACGATCGGAGACACCGCGTACAACTTCGACAGCGTCACGGCTTCGTCCGAGGCGAAGTCGGACGTCGGCGAGGCGAGCCTCCTCAGCCCGGACCGCAATAGCACCGGTGGCGCGAGGTCGGACGCGGTCCGGTACCTCTTCTCGGACTTCCTCCCCGGCGGTTTGTTCAGCTTCGCCGCGGAGTTGGACCGGGACAGCGTGAACACGTCCGAGGACTACCGGAGGCTCTTCTTCAACAACGGGGACGCCCCCAATGCGGTGGCGGCCGTTCGGTTTCGCAACGACGGCTGGGAGCGCTGGCTGACCCTGACCCTCCCGGACGGCGCCGGCGACCTGTCGAAGTACGAGTTCTCCGCGACCCAGCCGGTTCCGCTTCCCGGCAGCGCCGTGCTCCTGGGAAGCGGCGTCGTAGCTCTCTTGGCAACGCGGCGCCGGCCGCAATGGTAGCAGGCGGGTCGCCCTTTCCAGGCAGCAGGCGAGCCGACTCAGAGCAAGGAGCACGCTCGCTGGGGCGGGGCTGGTGACCGCCCCGGCCGGGTTTTGCCGCTACGGCGCCGCCCCGGAGGCGCCGGGCACCCCGGCCGGCGTCGCCAGGCAGTGGGCGGTGCCCCAGCGCCCGGGAGCCTCCTCTGCGCTCGCAAAAAAAGCCGGGACCCTCTCGGGCCCCGGCTTCTTCGTGCAGTGGAACGGGGGGTGCTTACTTCTGCGGCTTCCCGAGGACCTCTTCGAACGCCGCGTCGTCCATCAGTACGCCTTGGGCGACGAGCTGGCGGTTCTTGATGAAGTCGATCGTGTCCTGGCCGGTGATCTTCTTCGTGTTGAACGCGCCGAAGCCGAGGAAGGCCTCGCCGCTCATGTTGGTGGCCAGCCAGTACCGGTGGTCGTTCTTCATCGTGTCCCAGAAGGACTTCTTCTTCTGCCGGATGCCGTCGATGGACTTCATGAGGCAGCCCGGGAAGAGGTTCGCAAAGACCCAGATGACCCGCTCGACCTCGGCGTCGATCAGGGAGAAGTCGTACTCGTTGTTCTTCAGCTTCTCGTTGACCCAGGCCCGGGCCTGCTTCGCCTCGTCGCCGGTCTTGTTATCGCCGTAGACGATCTCCCCGTCCTTCAGCCAGGTGTCGGTGATGACCTGGGGGTTGCGGACCCAGTTGCCCTTATCGTCCTTGAGCACGGGGTAGCACTTGGAGATGAGGTTCTTGGCCTTCATCTTGTAGGCGGACCACATCTCGCAGCTCACGCAGTTCCACATGGCGTCCTCGGCCGTGAGGAACCACGGGAGGAAGTCGGACGAGCCGCCCACCGGGGCGGAGCCGTGCTTCGGGCCGGCCTGGCCGAAGATGGCGAGGTCCGAGGCGATGGCGAGGTCACACGCGAGACCGATCTCCTGCCCGCCGGCGACCCGCATGCCGTTCACCCGGCAGATGACGGGCTTCTTGCACATGAGGATGGCGTCGACCATGTTGTTGAAGAGCTCCATATAGGAGCCGTACTCCTCCGGCCGCTTGCTGTAGTACTCGGAGTACTCTTTGGTGTTGCCGCCCGTGCAGAAGGCGTAGGGGCCCGTGCCGGTGAAGACCACGGCGACCACTTCCCGGTCCGTCGAGGCGTTCTCGAAGCCGGCGATGACGCCCTTCACCATCTCGGTGGTGTAGGAGTTGTACTGCGAGGGGTTGTTCAGCCGGATCCAGGCCGTGTAGAGGCCGGGGATGACGTTCCCCTTCGGGTCCTTCAGGGGCTTCTTCTCATACACGGTGCAGGGGGCTTCCGTTCCCCAGTGGTTCGTGCCGTGCCTGTTGTGGTCCTTCAGTCCGTGCTCTCTCGGCATCCACTCGAGACTCATGAACTCCTCCTTCTCATGATGGTGATGGACGTTTTCCCCGTACGGGGTAGGCCAGGCGGGGCGGAATGCCCCGCCGTGTCTCTCAGAAATCCGGCTCGAGAACGATGCGCTTTTCGAGCTTCCCGGCGTGCTGCTCCTCGAAGACCTCGCGGATGGTGCTCATGGGACGCGTCTCGAGGAAGGGTTCGATGGCGATCTTGTCGGCCTGCACGAGCTTCAGCACCTCGGGGTAGTACTTGGGCAGGCAGCCCCAGGTCCCGATGATGTCGGCGTCGAAGGCCATCAGCTTGGACATCATGTACTCGGTCTTCACCAGGCCGAAACCGACGACGACGAGCTTGCTCGTGAAGGTGAGCAGCGAGAGGGCAAGCTCCTGGCCGGGCTTGGAGCCGGTGCACTCGAAGATCTTCAGGCCGTAATTGGACGGGATGCCGTTGGCCTTGCAGATGGCCTTGAGCTCTTCCTTGACCGCCTTCTCGTCCTTCCCCTTCCAGTCGTCGGTCGCGTCGGCGCCGTACTGCTGGTTCTTCTTGAGCTTCTCCTCGTTGCGGCCCATGGCAATGACGCACTTGGCGCCGACGGCCTTGGCCGTCTGGGTCATGTAGATCCCCACGCCGCCCGTCGAACCGATGACGATGGCGGTGTCGCCCGGCTTCAGGTCGGCGCGCACGGCAGCCTGGTAGGGCGTGGTGCCGGCGTCCGCTACGACCGCGTAGTGGGAGAGCGGTATGCCCTTCAGGTCGTCGATGACGCACAGGTCACCGGCGGGGACGACGATGTGGCTGGAGAAGCCGCCGTACATGCCGATGCTGTTGCCCGGCATCTTCTGGGCGAGGCAGCGGTTGCCGCGGCCGGAGGCGCAGATCGCGCAGTTGTTGCACGGAATGACGGCGGGGATGATGACGTTCTTGCCCACCAGGTTCGCGGGCCCCTCGACGACGGTGCCGCTGATTTCGTGGCCCAGGGTCAGCGGGGGCTTCGCCACCGTCGGGACGCCGTCATAGAAGTAGGAGAGGTCGGTGTGGCAGACGCCGCAGCCGGCGATCTTCACCAGGGCCTCGCCCGCGCCGATCGCGGGGACATCGATCTCGGTGCGCTCGAGCACACCCTTGTCACCGGTCTTCGGATCGGTGGGCTTCACCATCTGCCACGTCTGGATCTTGTTCGGTACGGCCATCGTCTTCCTCCTCTTCATCGGGTGAAAGAAACCTTCAATGCACCTTGCGTGAAACCGGGGCGGCGGCGGCCATACCCGTCAGCCGGCTGCGGACCGCGCGTCCCTCGACCCGGCGAGGAACTCGTCCGAGCTCTGCACGCGGAAGAGCGGCCAGAGGGCGTTCTTCCGGTAGAGAGCCAGACACCCGTCGTGGACCTCCCTCTTGTGCGCCGCGCAGCAGTCCTCCACGATCACCGTCTCGAAGTCGAGCGAGAGCGCGTCGAAGGCGGTCGAGAGGACACAAAAGCCGGTGGTGATGCCGCAGATGCCCACCGTGTCGACGCCCAGCAGCCGAAGCGTCTGGTCCAGGTCCGTCTTGTAGAACGCCGAGAACCGTCGCTTCGGGAGGACGATGTCGCCTGCCGCCGGCCCGAGCTCCGGGATCACCTCGGCGCCCGGAGTGCCCCGGAGGGCGTGGGGTTTGAGCCTCCCCCCGAAGAGGAAGTCCCCCGGCAGGAAGGAGTCGTTGGCGAAGACGACCGGGAACTCCCTGCGCCGCGCCTCCTCCAGGAGCCGCCGGACGGCGGGCACGATCGCCCTCCCC
>JACRCS010000601.1 GCA_016218905.1 Deltaproteobacteria bacterium | reverse complement strand
TCATAGGTTTCATCCTCGCTTTTCGGCGTCTTCCTTTGCCGAACGGCTTCCGAGACCGATGGCTGAGGCCGGCCAGTCAGCTCGCCAATTCCGCCATCGCTTGCCCGGCCTGCTCGTGGGGACGGACGTAGAACTCGCGCCGAGCTTTGCTGATGCGCCGTTCCCGTGACGAGCATCTCCTCTATTTCGACCGCCCATTCTCGACCAACTTCCCCGAGTACCTCGTCCACGCTTAGACGCGGCTCGGAGCGGTCTGCCTCTTCCTCCGTGAGCAAGTCTTCGACGAGCTCCCTGGATCCCAGCACACGGGGGTTGCCGAACTCTCGTTCCTTCCCGTTTTGCTGCCGCAGGGCCTCGCATCCACCCGCGCTCCGTACGAGCCCCCACCACCGCGGTACTCCTCCGAAGCCCGGGCGCTCACCGGAACTGACCCCTTTGTGACCACGAAGAACGAACCCCCACGATGAAGTCGATTGGGGATCACAGTTCGGAGGAGGTCCTTCGGGAGGTGGCAGTCGCGTTCGAGCTGGAGCGGGCGAGAATTCTCGGGAGACCGCGAGAGTGGCAGGTGCCGCAAGCGCGACGGCTTTTGCTTCGAGCGGGACGCGTTTCTCGCGCTCCACGGGGCGTTGCCCGCCGAACTCCGAGCCTTGGTCCCTGTTCGGGTTCAAGACGGGATGGCGGCTCTCTGAGATCACCGGCCTGACGTGGGAGCGAGTGGACATGAAGGCCGGGATCGTCCGGCTGGAGGCTGGCGAGACGAAGAACGATTCAGCCCGCACCGTCTTCATGGACACTGAATCGCGTGAAGCCCTGCGAGCTCAGTTCGCCAGCCAGCAGCTCGGGTGGCCCTTCGTGTTCTTCTGGGGTGGCAATCCGATCTCGAGTTTCCGCGGGGCATGGAAGTCGGCGTGCGAGAAGGCCGGACTAGATGGGCGGCCCTTCCACACCCTCCGGCGCGCCGCGGTCCGCCCATGGTTCGGGCCGGGGTGCCGAAGCGGGTCGCCATGGCCATCTCCGGTCACAACACCCGATCGGTCTTCGACCGGTACAACATCGTCAGCGAGGAGGACCTGCGGCGCTCGGCGGCTCAGCAGGAGGAGTACCTGGCTTCGCTGGAGGGCCCAGTTTCGGGCACAGCCGGGAGGAACAGGAAGAACAAGGGGCACGGCTGATGGTGCCGTCACCCCTTGTTTTCATTCATGGTGCCGGAGGCGGGACTCGAACCCGCACACCCTCGCGGGCACCGGATTTTGAGTCCGGCGCGTCTACCAATTCCACCACTCCGGCGTGAGGGGCGAGTATAGGAACGTCGCCGCGAGAGTGTCAAGTTTGGGCGGCCCACCGGTTCCCCAGACGTACGCGAGCGAGCGGGCCGACTCTGTTCGTACCACAGCCCACCTATCTGTCTCACTCGTCAGGCGGCGTCGATCGCCCCGATCGGAAGGAACATCGGCGTGGGGCCGCCTTGGAGCGCGCCCTCCCGCACGCCCTCAAGGGCCGAAAAGCCCAAATCTCGGTAGAACGCGAACGCGCTCGGTTTCGCGTCGGTGACGACCCCGACGCAGCCCAGCCGGCCCCGCTGATCCAGGGCGAGTGCCAGGACGTGTCGCAGAAGGGCCCGGCCGATGCCAACCCAATCCTCGCGCCGTGCTGTCGACGCCGAGGCGGGCGATCCTCAGGACCGGCGGAGGGTACGCAGGGAGGCGCTCTCGCTGGCGCCCGTCGGGCAGACGCTCGCGTTCGATCGAACCCGCCGCGACGGTCGCGAACCCTACGATGCGCCGATCCATCACGGCCACGTACGTGACCGCCAGGTGGAGCTTGAATTGGTTTTGGCTGGCATAGTGGTGGAAGAACCGGTCGAGGTCCGGTTGCCCGCACGAGAAGACGCTCCGGTCGTCCTCCTTGCGCAGGGGCCGGATCTCAACGTCCCTGGCCACGCAGCAGCTCGCGCAGGGCCTCGGTCGGTGGGGGCGGATTCTCGATCGAGTCGACGAGCCGGTCAAAGCTCTCGTCCTCCACCACGATCCGCGCCGGGATGAATGCCTCGTCGGGCAACTCCCGGCGCGCCTCCATGAAGTAGAGGAGCGCTTGCTCGACGACGAAGTTCTTCTTGAGGCCGCGGCTCTCCGTGAACCGGTCGAGCTGCTCCTTGGTCGCCGCCGAGATCGTGGCCGAAATCTGGGACTGATTCGGCATCGCAGGGGCCCTCGCAACAGGTGCTCGCCATGGAATACCATGGAAAATACAGCTCAAAGTCCGGTCCTCGACAAGGCCGAGCCCTCGGCCGAGCCCTCGGCGCGCTCAGCGGCCACGCCTTCGCGGACGGTGAGGAGAGACGGAGGCTTTACCTCGTCCCCGCGAGCCGCGCGAGAGAGTGGGCCAGGCTGTCGAGGACCGAAGGATCGGGGAAGGTGACGGTCATCCTCCAGTTTCCCTCGTCGTCCCGTTCCAGGCATTCGGCGAGGCGCTCGCGGAAGGTCTCGGCCATTCGGCGCGTCTGCTCCGTCTCCTCTCCTTTCGCCAGCACCTCGCCCATGAAGGTGAAAGCCGCCCCGAGGAGCTGGCCTCCCGCCGTGGCGATCTTCTGCTTCCTCTGCAATCTCTGGAGCTCCTGCTCCACCCGCGCCTTCTCGCTCTCGTCCACCGGTGCGGCAGGCCGCTCCCCGATCAGGACCTCGAGCCGGCGCTTGAGCTCCTCGATACCGCTCCTGAGCTCGACCCTCGAGACCTCGGAGTCCGGATCGAGGGCCGCCAGAGCGAGCTCGTGCTTGGCGGAGAGGGTTGCGAGGAGCGACTCCTCGATCGTGGCCTCCGTCACCATCAGGTACACCTGAACGGGCCGCTTCTGCCCCATCCGGTGCGCCCTCGCGATGCGCTGCTCGAGCAGCGCGGGATTCCACGGCAGGTCCACGTTGACGATCGTGTCCGCGGCCTGGAGGTTGAGACCCGTCGCGCCGGCGTTGGTGGTCAAGAAGAGCTTCACGGACGGGTCGTTCTGAAACCGGTGGACGAGCTGTTGGCGCTTCTTCTGTGGCACGGATCCGTCGAGCCGGACATAGCTCGCCCCCCTCTCATCGAGGATGGGCTCGATCAGGTTCAGCATCGTGGTCCACTCGGAGAAGACCAGGATCTTGCGTTCATCCTCGGCGAGAAGCTGCTCCAGAAGGACTTCGATCTCGGCGAGCTTGCTCGAGTAGCCCGGCGCCGTCTTGTCGACGAGGAAGGTCGAGTTCGCCGCCATCCGGCAGAGCAGCAAGGCCTTCTGGAGCCGCAGGAGATCCAACTCGGTCAGGTGCCGCTTTTTCACGACGGTCGAGATGACCTGTTTGTAGCCATCGTGGAGGTCGAGCTGCTCTCTGGTGGGCGCGATCCGCCGGATCTCGGTGGACCGCCTCGGAAGCTCTCGCGCCACCTGGGCTCGGGTGCGCCGCAGGAGCACCGGCTTCAGCCGCTCCCGGAGCTCGTCCAAGTTCTTGTAGCCGAGCACCCTCCCCCGTTCATCCGCGACGCGGTAGCGGTTGTAGAAGCGAAAAGCCGGGCCGAGCCGCCGGTCGTCGATGAACTCGACGACCGAGAAGAGCTCGTCCAGGCGGTTTTCGAGGGGCGTCCCCGAGAGGACGAGCGCGAAGGGGGACCTGAGGCCCTTGATGATCCGGCTCGTCTTCGCCTCCCAGTTCTTGATCCGCTGCCCCTCGTCCAGAATGATCAGGTCCCACCGGACCGGCTCGATGGCGTGGATGTCTCGCAGCACCTGCTCGTAGTTACAGATCGTAAAGAAGGGCGGGTCTTCGTACTGCCGGGCGCGCTCCTCGGCGCCGCCGAGGACGAGGCGGCACTCGCGCACTGCGAACCGTTCCACCTCCGAGCGCCACTGGGATTTGAGGGACGTGGGGCAGACGACGAGCACGCGGGTGATTCCGGCCTCGCGGGCCAGGAGCTCGGCGGTCCCGATGCCCTGGATCGTCTTGCCGAGGCCCATGTCGTCGGCCAGGATCGCCCTGCCCGCGCCGGCCGCAAAGGCGATGCCGTCGAGCTGGTACGGCAGCAGTTCGGCCTTGAGGAGCTCGGTCCGAAGCGGGTGTCCGGCGGGATCGGCGCGGACGGCGGCCGCGGTGGCAGCGAGGCGCTCTAAGAGGAGCGCGTTCTCGATGTACGTCTCTGCGTCCGGGTAGACCGTGACCTCGCAGCCGAGCGCATCGAGCCGGCGAATTCGCCAGAGGAGGTCCTTCAGATCGGTGATCGGCCGGTCCCGGAGCGGCGCCACGAGGGCCAGCGCCTCGGCAGGAATCTCTTCCGGCACGAGCAGCCGCAACTCGAGGCTTTCGCCGTAACGGAGGTGGACCGTGGGCGCCGTGCGGCGGTAGGGCGTCTGGCGCTTCGCCTT
>JACRCS010000600.1 GCA_016218905.1 Deltaproteobacteria bacterium | reverse complement strand
GCCGCGAACCCCTTCTTCGCGTGCGGGAGCCTCCAGCCTGCCGCACCCGAGGGTCGCCCCGTCGAGTACGTGACCGCGGCCCGGCTCGAAGAGCTCGAGCGGGAGGTCGCCCGGGTACTGCACCGACTGATCCGGGACGAGCTCGTCCCCGCCGAGCACGTCGCCGTCCTGACGGGGAGACCCGCAAGCTTCTTGGGGAGAAGCGGAAGAATCGGCGCGTTCGAGTGCGCACGGGCCGTCGAGAGGGGGAAGGTCGTCCTCAGCTCGGTGGCCGACTTCAAAGGTCTGGAGAGCCGCGTCTCAGTCCTGACGGACCTCGAAGAAGCCCTGGACGAGCCCGAGCTCCTCTACGTCGCGCTCACCCGGGCCCGCGCCCACCTGGTGATCGTCGCCACGGGGGAGGCGATCGCTTCGCTTCGCGCGCGACGCCCGGGAGAGCTCGTCTGCCGGGCGTGCACCTAGGCCGACTCCCCTTCTACACCACCTCTTCCGGGAGCTCGAAGAGCCGTCCGTACCCGGCCGTCCGAGGGTCCAGCCCCGCGAGGCGGACGACGTCCCAGAACCCCGCCGGGGAGCTCGCGATCACCGGGACGCCCAGCCGACTCTCGAGAGGCTCGAGCACGTCGAGCGTCAGGAGCCCGCCGCAGGAGATGAGGAGGCCGTCCGCGCTGGGATCGGCCGCGAAGACCTCTTCGGACAGGGTCCGTAGCGTTTCCGGGGTGACGGACTGGATAGAGTTCACGTCCGTCACGGAAAGCCCCTTTGCCGTCGTGACGGTGAACCCCTCCTCCCCGAGGAAGACGCCCAGCCGGCGGGTGACTTCGTCGATGTACGCCGTGGCGAGGCCGACGCGGCGGACTCCCAGGGCGCGAAGGGCCCGGACGACGGCGCTGCTCATCGTCGTCGAAGGCAACCCGCTCGCCTCGCGCATGGCCGCCTGCAAGTCCCGGTTGAAAGCTGCGCCTCGGTAGAAGGTGAGGGAGGTCCCCATGAGGGAAACGACGTCTGCCCCCGCCGCTCGCAGCCGGCGCGCCTTTTCGGCCGCGGAGTCGATTACCGCGTCGTAACCCTCCGGGGTGATCGCGCCCAGCGCCAGCCCGACGGCAATGAACTTGGGCCCGTTCGGATAGAGCCTCTCCGCGTCGGAGGGGACCTCTCCCGAAGCAGGTGGGACGATCAGCCCGATGACGGGTTTGCGCCCGTCCGCCTTCTTCTTGCCTTCCATGTCACTCCTCCGGTCTCCCCAACCATCCAGTGCAACGCTCAGGCATCGTGGACCTCCTCGAACGTGGCCGCCCGGCGTCGGGCAACCGAGGGAGCCACGACAACGGCCAGGAGAAGGAGTGCGAGGACGAGCAAAGTCGCCGAGAGCGGCCTCCTCAAGAAGACGGAAGGGTCGCCCCGGGAGAGCAGCATCGCGCGCCGGAGGTTCTCCTCCATCAGCGGTCCGAGCACGAACCCGAGCAGCATCGGGGCCGGTTCGCAGTCGAGCTTCGCGAAGACGTAGCCGAGGACGCCGAAGAACGCGGTGAAGTAGACGAGAAAGGCCGAGTTGCTGACGCTGTACACCCCGATGCAGCACAGCACGAGGATCGCCGGGTAGAGGAAGCGGTAGCGCACGCTCAGGAGCCGCACCCACACCCCGATGAGCGGCAGGTTGAGGATCACCAGCATGGCGTTCCCGACCCACATGCTCGCAATGAGCCCCCAGAAGAGCGCCGGGTTGCCGGTCATGACCTCGGGACCGGGCTGAATGCTGTGGATGGTGAGCGCACCCAGCATCATCGCCATGGTTGCGTTGGAGGGGAGCCCCAGGGTCAGCATCGGGATGAAGCAGGTCTGCGCTGCCGCATTGTTTGCGGACTCCGGCCCGGCCACCCCCTCGATTGCGCCCTGGCCGAAGCGCCAGGGCTCCTTCGAGAGCTTCTTCTCGAGCGTGTAGGAGGCGAAGGAGCCGAGGACGGCCCCTCCACCCGGGAGCACCCCGAGGAGCGACCCGAGCGCGGTGCCCCTCACGCACGCGCGGGCGGACCGTTTGAAGTCTTCCCACGTAATCGACCACGCCCCCATCCCGGGGAGGATCGTCCGCTCCTCGTCGGGCTGGGAGACGTTCGTCATGATCTCCGCGATCCCGAAGAGCCCCATCGCGACCGCCACGAAGTCGATCCCGTCCGAGAGCTCCGGCACGCCGAAGGTGAACCGGAAGGTGCCGCTCGTGACGTCCGTGCCCACGAGCCCGAGCAACAGGCCGAGGACGATCATGGTGACCGCCTTGAGCACGGAGCCGTGGGCGAGCACGACGGCGGCGATGAGCCCGAGCACCATCAGCGAAAAGTACTCGGGCGGGCCGAACTCCAGGGCCACTTCCGCCAAGAAGGGCGCACAGGCGGCGATGAGGCAGGTAGCGACGGTGCCGGCGAAGAAAGAGCCGAGAGCGGCCACGAGCAGGGCCTCTCCTGCCCGGCCCTGTCGCGCCAGTTTGTAGCCGTCCAGAGTTGTGACGATTGAGCTCGTCTCGCCCGGGAGGTTGACCAGAATGGCCGTCGTCGAGCCGCCGTACTGCGCGCCGTAGTAGATCCCGGCGAGCATGATGAGCGCCGAGGTCGGCTCGAGGGTGAAGGTGGCCGGCAGGAGCATCGCGATCGTCGCCACGGGACCGAGGCCGGGGAGCACTCCCACGGCCGTTCCGATGACGGCTCCCACAAGGCCGTAAATGAGGTTCTGGAGCGTCAGCGCGACGGAGAAGCCCAGAACGAGGTGGTTGAAAAAGTCCATTGCTCTCGGTCCCCTAACCGAGCCGCGGCCAGAGCGGAATCTGGAGGCCGAGGCCGTACCCGAAGAGCCCGACGGCCAAAGCCCCGAGGAGCACAGCGAGCACGGCCGTCTCCCGGAGCCCGTGTCCCTTCCGGGCGCTGCGGCTCGCCGCGGCACAGAGGGCCGTCGTGAGAGCCAGCCCGGCGCGGTCCACCGCCACGGCGAAGAACACGGTCGCCGCTGCAATGACGCCCACGGGCCGCAGGTCGAACCGCGGCAGCGGGAGATCTCCGCGTGCGAGGGACCGCACCGCGATGCAGGTCCCCAGGAGGATCAGCAGACCGGAGAGGACGAGGGGAAAGTAGCCGGGCCCCATCTGCTGGGCCGTTCCCACCTTGTAGCGGCTGCCGAGGAGGAGCGCCGTGGCGCCGATCCCGACGAAAAGGCAGCCGGCCGCGAAGTCACGCTGGTTGGCGATCCTCATGGCGACGTCCTGAAGGCTACTCGGCCTTGATCCCGGCTTCCTTGATGACCGCGCTCCAGCGGGCTTCTTCCTGCCGCATCCACTGCCCGAGCTGGGCCGGGTCGCTCGGTTCCGTGGTCGCGCCTTGGAGCTCGAAGGCTTCGACTGTGGTCTTGTCGCGCAAGGCGGCGACGAGCGCCTGATTGAGCTTGGTCACCGTGGCCGCAGGAGTGCCGGCGGGCGCCAGGAGGAAGATTGTCGGCGCCGCCTCGAAGCCCGGAACCGCCTCGGAGAGGGAGGGCAGATCGGGCAGGTGCGGCAGGCGTTTGCCCGTCAGTGTCGCGATAAGTTTGAGCTTCCCCGCCTTGGCGTGGGGCTGGGCGGGAGGGAGACTGGTGATTCCGAGAGGGATGTCCCCGGCGAGGATGTCTTTGATGGCGGGGGCGCCTCCCTTGTAGGCGACGTGGACGACGTCGAGCTTCGCCGTCCGCTTCAGGAGCTCCCCGCTCAAATGATGAACGGACCCGATGCCGACCGAGGCGTAGGAGTACTTGCCCGGGTTGGCCCTGATCGCAGAGAGGAGCTCCTGCGGGGTCTTCGCCGGGAAGCTGTTGGCCGCCGCGAGGACGAGGTGAGCCTTGCCCACCATGCCCACCGGCGCGAAGCTCTTCTGCGGGTCGAAGTTCACCTTGGGGTAGATGTGAGGGGCGGTCAGCACCGTGGTGTCGGCCATGAAGAGAGTCGTCCCGTCCGGGGTCGCGCGCATGACCTGATCCGCTGCGATGGTGCCTCCCGCGCCGGGCCGGTTCTCGACGACGATGGACTGCCCGAGGTGGGGGGACATGTTCTGGGCGAGGATGCGGGCGAGCGTGTCGAGGCCTCCACCAGCGGCGAAGCCGACGACGAGCTTCACCGGTTGGGCGGCGTTGGCGGCCGAGGCCGCGAAGACGAGCAGTGCCACGAGTGCTTTCGAGAGACGGCCGCGCATCGAGTACCTCCTTTGCAGGCAGCGATCGGCCGCGACGCCTGCGCCGCGGCAATCCCCGGTCAAAGCTCCAGCAGTCCTTCCGGCATGCGGCTCACGAACTCCGCGAACTCGCGTCCGCCGATCGAGATGTGCTCCAGGGCCGCCCTCCCCGCCTCGCTTGTATCGCCGGCGGCCACGGCCCGCAGGATTCGCCCGTGTTCCTCCCAAGACTGAGGCAATCGCCGCCGGTCCTGGAAGTGGCTCTCTCGGTGAAACTGCGTTCGGCGCCGGATCCGAAGGATCTGCTCCGCCAGGTAGCGGTTGCAGCTCGCCGAGTAGAGAAGCTCGTGAAAGCGGGTGTTTGCGCCGGCGTAGGCGTCAGCATCTCCACTGTCCACCGCGCTGCGGCTCTCCTCGTGAATCCCACGAAGCTCGGCTTGGGCTGCCGGATCGATCCGCTTGGCCGCCAGCTTGGCACAGACGCCTTCGAGCTCGGCCAGGAGCTCGAACAGGGCGAGGAGATCCTTGATGGAGAGCTTCGTGACGTACGTTCCGGACCGGGGGACGATCGTCACGAGCCCTTGAGCGGCGAGTTGAAGCAGAGCCTCTCGTACCGGTGTGCGCGACACCCGAAAGCGCGCGGCGAGGACAGACTCCTCCAGCGGATCACCGGGTTTGAGTTGCCCGCCGCTGATTTCGTCCTCGAGCTGTTGTCGAATCCGGTCCAGCGCGCCCACGCCACCTCTTCCCGCGGTCGTTCCCCAGAAGCTGAGCTCTGATATACATTCAGGCGTTAACTGATATACCTGACCGGGGACCGCTGTCAAACACTTTTTGCACTTCGGGCCCGAATGCCCGGACGGACAGGGCACCCCTGCCGATGCTACAATGGGTCGCGCCGGGCTGCTTCTGCGGGGCACGAGGTCCACGCCTCCGTCTCTGCTCCGCCGAGGAGCCGCTCGGGAAAGGTCCAACTCTTGCCGCGCCGCTCCGGCGCCCCGGGCTGACGCAGATGGCTCGTCCTCTCGCCGCGCGACTCACGGTCCTCGTTCTCCTCCTCGCGCTCGCCTCGTCCGCGGCCGGGGAAGGCGCGGAGGG
>JACRCS010000586.1 GCA_016218905.1 Deltaproteobacteria bacterium | reverse complement strand
TTCTGGGCACCAACGGCTCGATCCACGTGGAGGAGAGGAGCGGGCGCCCGAGCCTCGAGCAGCTGAAGCTCCTCGCCCAGACCTTCCGCCACAGCGTCTGGCTCAATCCCATCGAGCAGGGGCAGTGGAGCTACACCCGGACGATCCAGGTCATCGGCTCGCTCTTCCCGATGTACGAGCTCACCCTGGAGGGCCTCGGCAAGGCCGTGGCGCACCTGATGGCCAAGTAGGGGGCGGCGCTCCCCGCGGGATGTGAAGGCACCCCTCCGTGGGTCCAATGACAGTCAGGGGCGCCCTAAGGACGCCCCTGACACGCATCACGCCCGCACCGTCCGGGCGCTCACGCCCGGTTCGACGCGCTCCGGCTCGATCATGGACCCCTTGCTCTCAGGAGGGTGGTCTTCGCCATCTGCGCCTCCAGCTGCGCCTTCGCGAAGTACGTCAGCGCCGAGGCCCAGAGCGCCGGCAGCGCGTCGTCGTCCTTCGACAGATTGGCGGACGCCGACTTCTCCATCCCCGCCGAGTAGGCGAGCATCGCCTCGTCCAGCGCGTCCTGGACCAGCGAGATGACCGACGGCGTCAGGTATTCCGGCTCGGCGTTCAGCTCGTGCTCGAAGAGGTCTGCCGCCTCCCAGTAGAGGGCGAGCGCGTCCGCGTCGGCCTCGTACGTGACGCTCTTCGGGTCGCCCGCCAGCTTGATCCTCACGTACTCGCCCGTCGCGTACGCGGGCATGCCGTTCCCGCTCGGAGTACCCGTCTGCAGATACACGACGCGGTCCGCCGGGAAGAAGATGCTCTGAGCCACGGACGTGTGGTCGTTGGAGATGCCCGGCGCCCCCGGCTCGTTCGGGTGCCAGGTCTGGCTGACGGCGTCATACCAGTCACTCGAAGCGAACATGCTCTTCGCGAACTCGAAGTCCACGGTGCCGGGAGCGGCCTCCTTGAGGTACTGGGACACGGTGTCGTACCGCGTGTACGTCCCGATGAAGGAGAGCCAGAACGGGTTGTAGGCCTGCAGCGAAGGATCGACGAGGTGGTTCGTCTGCACGACCCAAGGCCCGGTTTCATCGGCCTCGCCCAGGGCCCTCAGATGCGAATGGGTGCTGGTCGAGCCGGAGGGTTCCGCTACGCTGATGGTCTCGTGGACCCGGATGTTTCCGCTCGCGTCCGAGAGGATGAACCCGCCCGCGACGCCGCCGGCCGGGGTCGAGCGGATGTAGTCGAGGGCCTCGTCGATGGAAGCGGGCGTCTGGGCGAGCCAGTGGAAGTACACCTCCGTCAGCCCCCAGGCGGGGGAGTCGCCCAGGATCGCCGTCATGGTCCAGGCGATGCCGTTGCTGTTCATCGCGGCGTTGGCGTTCACCCGACCGGCGTACGTTGTGGAGACGAAGCTCGCGCCCTCGCTCGGGAAGGCGATGAGGACGATGCCATCCATCATCTCGGGTCCCTGCATGGAGGTGATCCCGTGGATGGGCTTGCCGTCGGGAGTGGCCGCCCCCGTCGCGGCGAAGGTGTTGCAGGAGTGGTAGCTGGGGACATCCTCACTCTCCGCGGTCGCCGAGAACCTCGCGGCGGATACTCCGGTCTCCGCCGGGTAGGGCGCGAGCGGTCTCGACCAGAGCTCCGTCGGATAGACCATGAGGAGGACCAGGTCGAGATAGCTCACCTCGTGGCCCTTCTTCTTGCACCCTGCCGAAATGCCTTTGATCCAGTCTTCGAGCTGCGGGTCGTAGCGCTTCAAATAGTAGTCCCAGACCTCCATGTCCTTCGTTACCTTGTCCTCGCCGTACGCGTCGTAGAGCTTGCTCTTGAAGATGGTCGCGTTTCGGGCGATGGCGGCGGCGGCCTGCTCTCCGTACTGCACGCCCATCTCGTAGTTGGTGCCGGAGACCACCACGACCTGCGGGAAGCCGGTCGGCACGAACTCGGACGGGGCGCCGGGCTCCGTCCCCGCCTCGTCGGTACCGGTGTCGCCGGCGGTATTGCTGGCTACGTCGCTCCCCACGTTGCTGTTACCGCCTTCGCCCGCGCACCCTGCCAGATGAAGAACGAAGATCAGCAGGACCGCAAACCAGGACAGGCTTCGAAACATCCCCTTGCTGACGCGCATCGGCTACCCTCCTTATCTAGAGGTATTGGGGTCACTCGGGACGAGGACCGCTTCTTCTCTCCGGGTCTGCCTGCGAGGCAGGCGAACCGTAGCAGGTAGGGCTGTCGGCGAATATCGTCGGAGGATGTTTCTGTTGTAGGAAGGGGTCGGAGGTGTGTAGACGGATGGCTACAAGGGGGGGCCTGCGCCTTCAGTCTTCCAGGTTGTTCCTGGCGGCGTAACGGGCGAGCTCGACGTTGGTCGTCATTCCCATCTTGCGCATAATGCGGGCCCGGTAGGTGCTCGCGGTCGACCGGGCGATCGAGAGGGAGTGCGCGATCTCCTTCACCGAGGCGCCCTTCACGATGAGCCGGAACACGCGGTACTCCGTCTCCGACAGGGAGTGGTGCGGCTTCTCCTTGGCCCGACCGAGCATCGCCAGCACGGCCCCTTCGCTCAGCGAGTCGCTGACGTAGATGCCGCCCCGCACCGCTTTACGGATCGCCTTCAGCAGGTCGTCCGGTACGCACTCCTTGTTCAGGTAGCCGGACGCCCCCTCCTTTAGCACGGTGACGGCGTACTCCTCCTCGGTGTGGATGCTGAGGACCACGAACGGTAACGTGGGGCGCCTCGCCTTCATGGTCCGCAGGACGTCCATGCCCGCCATCTTCGGTAGCCCGAGGTCCAGGACCACCACGTCGCACGAGCCCTCGAGGATCTTCGCGACCGCTTCCGCGCCGTCCCGGGCCTCGGCCGTCACCTCCATGTCGAGGGCGCCGCCGATGATCTTTTTCACGCCCTCCCGGAAGATCGCGTGATCGTCGACGACCAGGACGTGGATCATGGGAGCCCGCCTTCGAGCGCGTGGTAGGAACCGAGGCGGGGCTCTCTCCGATCGCATCCCGGCCGGGTCTCGTCCCCCATCGGGATTGAAACGATCATGCGGGTTCCTTTCCCCGGACTTCCCTTGAGGGAGAGCTTCCCGCCCCTGAAGCGTACCCGCTCCCGGATCCCCAGGATCCCGAGCGACCGGGGGTCCGTCGTCTGGGCGGCCGTGATGCCGATCCCGTCGTCCGTCACCTCGAGCCGCAGGTTGTCCCCCGCGCGCTGTACCGTGACGCGGACCTTGCGCGCCCGGGCGTGGCGCAGGACGTTCGACATGGCCTCCTGCAAGATGCGGAACATGACGAGGCAGCCATCGGTCTTCTGGTAGGAGAGCTCCTCGTCGATGATGGCTTCGCACGCGATGCCGCTCCGCTTCTCGAACTCGCTCAAGTACCACCGTACGGCCGAAGAGATCCCGAAGTCGTCGAAGACGGGCGGCCGGAGCTCCTTACAGATCTCCCGCACCGAGCGCATGATCTCGTTCACCTGGCCCTCGATCCCGCGGACCTTGGCCTCCAGGCCCTCCGCCGGCTCCCAGCGCCCCTCCCTCACCTCGGCGAGATCGATCTTCAAGGCCGCGAGGGACTGGCCGAGCTGGTCGTGGACTTCCCTCGCGAGGTTCGTCCGGGCGACTTCCCTCGTCTGCTGAAGGTGCTCCGACAAGCGGCGAAGCTCTTCCCTCGAGCGCCTGAGCTGCCTCTCCGTTATCTTCCGAGTCCGAATCTCCGCCCGCAGCCGGTCGTTCACGGCCACGAGCTCGGAAGTCCGCTCCCGCACCTTTCTCTCGAGCTGGCGCTTTGCGCACAGCAGAGCGGTATGCTCTTCCTTCCAGGACGTTATGTCTCGCGCCACCATGAAGAAGAGGCTCTTCTCGTTCACGGCCACGACGGCTATGGAAAGCTCTACGTCGACTTCGGTCCCGTCTCTTCTCTTCATCCTCCATTCGGACCGGAGGCTGCCATGTTTCGAGGCGGCCCTCAGGAGGAGCGGTGCCCGGACCGAGGAGGGACGGCCGTCTCGCTGTCTCTCGGCGGAGAGGTCCTGGAGGGTCATCGTGAGCAGCTCGGCCTTGTTCCAGCGGTCGAGCAGGTGCTGGGCGGCGAGGTTGCAGTTGATGAGATGGTTCTGGTCGAAGAGCAGGAAGGGATCGTTTGACTCCTCGAAGAGCGGCGCGAAGCGGGGCTCGCTCTCCCGCAGCTGGGCCTCCGCCGCCTCCCGACGCGTGATATCGATCCAGAGAGCGGTGATGAGGCCCTTCCGCAGCACGACCGAGCGGTGTTCGAAGGTCCGTACGGCGCCGTCGGCGCAGACGGCGTCGAAGGTCGACGTCCCGCCACCGGCCTCGACGACCTGCTTCCAGTCTCGAAGCGACTTGCTTCGGGATCTCCGGTCCGGATGGAGCTTCCTCTCCAGCACCGCCGTCGAAGGCGTGTCGGGCAGAGAATAGCCGAGGGTCTCGATGATCTGCCGGTTGATGTACCGGGCCCGACCCAGAGGGCTCCCGAGGATGGCGACGCCGCAAGGGAGCTTGTCCAGGATCTCGATCAGGTCCCGCTTGTCCGCGTCGAGGATCCACCCGCCCTGCGTGGAGCGGAATCGCTCTTCCGGGTGTTGGACGGCGCTGCGGCTGCTGTCGACGTCGGCGGTCGTCCGGGCGACGGGAGGGGCCTGTGGGTTCGCGACTCTGCCTTTCATGCTCTCTGCCTCCGTTGGACCTCGAAGCTTTCACAACTACGTGTCCGCAGAGTGTCACCGGCGAGGCCAAGAAGCGCTTCTTCCCCGGAGAATGTCAACCCCTGATCGTTGCCCCAGATGGCGCAGTGGTCCCCAGCCCGGTCCCGGACGTCCTCGTCTGGACCTTCCGATCTCCGGCCCGACTCGGACCCGGTGCTTGCCCGGCGAAGGGCGACGAGCCTACCATGCGCACGGACGGAAGGGCGTCGCCGGTGGCCGACGCCCTCGATCTCGGAACCGGGGTCTTTGCCCAGTGCTACCTGCGAGATGCCCGCTGGCGAGACGGCCCTTTTGAGATGCCTCGGCAGTGGGGCTCCGAAGCTCCCGCGCGAGAAGGAGGGCCGGCGGATGACGGCGAGTCTTGAAGGCAAGGAGGCACCCGAGTTTCAACTGGAGGGGAGGACCCCGAGGCGGACGTCATGAAGGCTTACGCCGCCTTCGGGGAGAAGACGCTCTACGGGAACGAGACCGTGGGCACGATCCTGTGGACCGGGGTGATCGGGCCGGACGGGAGGATTCTCAAGCAATGGCCTCAGGTCAAGAACGCAGAGACGCACCCTCGCGACGTGCTCGCTTTCCTCGGCAGCCGATGACCGGGGAGCTGACCACGACCACCGACCGCCTCGACGCCGAGCTTCCGGAGATCGGGCCCGAGTACGCCGAGCTCTTCGAGCGGGCGCTGCCCTACCTCCAGACCCGGGAAAACGAGGTCCACACCCGGATCTCCTACGGCTACGCCGAACGGCTGCTCCGTCACGGCGGGCGTCGCGACGTGGTCCTCCCGGCGATCCTCCTGCACGACGTCGGCTGGTCCCGAGTGCCCGAGGACCTGCAGCTCTTTGCCTTCGGGCCGAACCCCACGAGGCCGGAGCTCCGGGACGTCCACGAGGAGGAGGGCGCCAGGCTGGCGGAGGGGATCCTCAGGGAATTGGGCTACGCGCCGGAGTCGGTTGCGGAGATCGTCCGGATCATCGCGGGCCACGACTCCAAGCCGACGTGCGACTCGCTCGAAGAAGGTATCGTGAAGGACGCCGACAAGCTGTTCCGCTTCTCCCGCCGCGGCTTTCGGATCATCAGGGACTGGTACCCGCTCGAGGAGCGAGGTTTGCTCGAGCGCCTCGAAGACAGGATTCCCGACTGGTTCCTGACCGCGCCGGGCGCCACCCTCGCCCGGGAAGAAGCGGCCGCCCGCCGGAAGGAACTGTCCCGGGGCCTATAGGCGGGACGTGCGGGTTCTGTGGCCTCTGTCTAGGTAAACATAGGCAACGATTTTCCCATGTGTGGCGCCAAATGCCCTTCCGGCCCTCTCCTGTCGCCGCCCGAACCCGCCGCACGTCGCTGTTCCCTCACGTCCAGGCTCGAAGGCACGCTCCTTGCTCAGACGAGGGGCGACAGCACGGGCCTTCCACGGAGGGGACGATCATGAAGCTCACGGAACTCACGGTGGTCATGGGGATCCTCGGGGTCACGGGTGCCGTAGCCGCGCAGAACGCCGACCCTCTCCTCAACGCGGCGCGCACGGCCGTGCTGGCCGAGGACCTCCACACGATGACGACGGCCGCCACGGCCGCTGCCCTCGAACGACCTCTCCTCGACGCCAATTCGGATGGGGATCTTCTCGACGACCTCGTGGCCGCCGGGTACCTGGACGGGCCGCCGCAGTCCCTCGAAAACGCCACCTGGCGCATCGAGGCGGACGGGGAGGGGCGTGTCCGCTGCGTCGTTACGGGGCGCGGTGAGCAGGCCGGTCTCGTGCTCGCCAGCCTCGACCGAAAGGTGGACCACGCGACGGGTCCCGAGGCCGGAAGGCTTCATTGGCTGGTGCGGAGCGCCGGACCCGGGGAGCCAGGCGCCCCCACGAGCTCAGACATCCCGTGAAGGCGGGCACGCCACGAGCGGTGCAGCGGCGGCTTCGCCTCAGCCTCTTCCCCCTCGCCTACGGGACGGTCTTCTCGGTGGAGGGCGTGCTCCCGCCGGCGCCCTATCCTGGCCGGGCTGCCCCGTGGGACGACCTGCTCTTCCCCAATCAGGCATCAGGAGTTCCCGGCGAACCCCGGGTTCTTCCTAACCGCTAACGGCTAAGAGCTAACAGCCAACACCTCGACATCGTGGTATAAAGGCGGGAATCCCCACTCCGCGGCCCTCGTCCAAAGGACCTGCCGCGCTC
>JACRCS010000585.1 GCA_016218905.1 Deltaproteobacteria bacterium | reverse complement strand
GAGTACATGGGAATCCCGATGACTACCGCGAGGGGCACGGACCACCAGGCCCCCTTGCCCATGATCCCTGCCATGAAGTTCTCCGGCACGTAGCCGTGGATGGCAGCCCCCACCGCGATGCCGGCCACCACGTAAGGCCAGACCTTGCCCACGATGTCCTTCACGGCGTCGATGCCGTAGTGGATCCGGCCGGACCAGTCCAACGCCGCCTCACCGTCGGCGCTGCCGGTCTGCATCTGATAGACCCAGTCCTCCACGTGGCGCTCCATCTTCAGGCGCCCGATGATCCACCCGGAGAGGATCGCGATCCCGAGCCCCGTCCCCAAGTACAGTGCCGCCACCTTCCACCCGAAGAGACCGAAGAGGAGCACGAGGGCGATCTCGTTCACCATGGGCGCAGAGATGAGGAAGGAGAAGGTGACGCCGAGGGGGACGCCTGTGGTCACGAAGCCGATGAAGAGCGGCACGGCTGAGCAGGAGCAGAAGGGGGTGACGATCCCCAGGGTGGCGGCAAGCACGTTGCCGACGGACTCGCGCTTGCCGGCCAGGATCTTCCGGGTGCGCTCCGGCGTGAAGAAGCTTCGGACGATCCCCACGCCGAAGACCACGAGCGTCAGGAGCAAGAGCACCTTGGGCGTGTCGTAGAGGAAGAACGCCACGGCGTCGCCGACATGCGTGCCGACCGTCAACTGGAAGAGGTCGTAGGTGAGCCACAGGGAAGCGGCCTGCAGGTTTCGATAGATTGCCCACCACGCCGCGAGTCCCGCCGCCAGGAGGAGAAGCTGCCTGGTCAAAGGCCGGGAGGAGTTCCCGCCCGGGAGCGCGATCTCGGCGGCGCCGCCACACGAGGTTGCACAGGAACAGGCCTTGGTCTCTTCGGGTTGCATGGGGCATCCTCCTCACATCCGGAGTGAAACCGGTTTCGCGACCCGCCGGCGCTTTCGGCGAGCGCCGCCGCCCCTCAGGCTTGGGGGTGACTATATAACCACGTTGGAATGAAGGCAAAGGAAAAGGTGGGCGTCCAGAAACAAACAAAGGCGGGACATTTCTTGACCAGAAGAGGTGAAGAAGAACTGGACGCGCGCCGCAGCGGCCCTAAGAGCATGACTCCTTTGGAATGTTTCCGGCCGTTGGAGAGACAGGCACCCAGTCGTCGGGATCGGCTCGCCACCTTGTGAGGGGGCTACCCGACGGCCCAGTCCCTGCGGCTCGCCGCCGAGCGCGTCCCCCGCCGGATGGGGCGAGAACGCCGCGGGATGGCCGTCCGGGGTGCCGGGAGCCGAATCAAGAGGGAGGGCCGCACGTCTCGCCGCCGCACGGCCCCCCTCCTCTCGTCTCGTAGTCGATGGCCCTGCCCCTCCCGTCGAACTCCACGCGGCAGCACTCCAAGATCATGTCTCTCAGCAGGGCCCGTCCGCGCTGAACCCTAGACTTTGCGCCGGAGAGCGACAGGCCCTGCAGGGCGGCGACCTCCTTCTGTGATTTCCCTTCGAGTTCGGAAAGGACGACGGCCTCCCGATAGCCTGCCGGGAGGTGGCTCACCATGGGGGCGAGGCAGCGGCCGATGTCGTTGCGCGCCCGTTCCTCGTCTTCCTCTTCCGCCGCGGCCGCGAGCGAATCCGGCAACTCCTCCTGTGGCCGTCGCGCGCGGTAGTGGTCCACGATGGCGTTTCGCGCGATCCGATACAGCCAGCCCCGAAGCTTCTCTCCCGATCGAAGGGAGTCTCTCTTTTCGAGCACCCTCAAGAACACGTCTTGGACGATGTCATCCGCCACCGCGGGATCGTTCACTCGCTTTGCCACGAAGCCGCGAAGCTCGTCGTGGTACTCTCGCCAGACCCGATCCATGTCCATAAGACGCTCTCTAGGGCTTCACGGCCTCGTTGGTCGCCGTTACAAGGTAGTTCTCGACGTTCTTCCCAGGAAACCAGCTCCGCACGACGTCCCGACTCTCCGGCTTCGGCTCGACGCGGATGTCCTTGAACCCCGCTGCCGCCAGAAGGCATTTGATCTCGCTCACCGGAGAGGCGCCCGCAACGCAACCGGCGAAGAGGGCAAGGTCTCCCCTGACATCCTCGGGAAGCTCGGCGGTGGCGACAACATCAGAGACCGCGAGCCTGCCCCCTCTCTTCAGCACGCGGAACGCTTCGCGAAAGACTCGTTCTTTCTCGGGCGAGAGGTTGATGACGCAGTTGGAGAGGATGACGTCCACGGCGCCGTCGGCGACCGGCAGCGCCTCGATCTCCCCTAGGCGAAACTCCACGTTGGAGAGCCCCGCCTTGCGCGCGTTGGCGCGCGCCTTGGCGACCATCTCGGGCGTCATGTCGACGCCGATCACTCGGCCGGTCTCGCCGACGGCCCGGGCGGCGAGGAAGCAGTCGAACCCCCCACCGCTTCCCAGGTCCAGAACCGTCTCGCCCTCCTTCAAGGCAGCGATCGCCTGCGGGTTGCCACACCCGAGCCCCATGTTGCTTCCTTCCGGCGCGGAGGACACCTCTTCGGCGGACTACCCGAGGGCGACGGAACCCTCGTTC
>JACRCS010000574.1 GCA_016218905.1 Deltaproteobacteria bacterium | reverse complement strand
GGCCACGTATCCCGCCCGGTCGATGAGTGCCTTCATCTCCGCCGAGACGTCGGTGAAGTAGGTCGGCGAGCCGAGCAGGATGCCGTCCGCTTCGGTCATCTTGGCGACGCACTCGTTGAGGAGGTCCCCGTCGAGGGCGCAACGGCCGTCCTTGCGCTCTCGGCACTTCATGCAGGCGATGCATCCGCGCAGCGGCGTGCCGCCCACCTGGATCAACTCGGTCTCGATGCCCGCCGCCTCCAGCGGTCGGAAGACCGTGCGGAGAAGCTGCTCGGTGTTGCCGCCTCTCCTGGGACTGCCGTTGAACGCGACGACTCTCATGGACGTTCCTCTCCTCGTTCCGGGGTCGTGGATCCGTGGCCTGTGAGGAATCTATCTCGCCACAGGTGAGCTGGCTCTGCAAGCGCCGGCTTCGTGGTAAGGTGCATCCCCGTGGCGGGGCCCAAGGCGAGGAGGTCCCCGTGGCAGGACCCGATCCCAATGACCCTTACCCCTCGGCGGGTTCCCCTCGGGTCCGCGTCGTCCGCGCCGCCTTGACGAACCCGCGGGAAGAAGGGAGGAGGACGTGACTCGAACCCGTCGACGGAGAGGAGCCCCACCGTGCCCATGACCCACCGGAACCTTCGTGCCCTCGGCCTGCACGGCTTTCACCGGATGGCCTACACCGAGTGGGGGCGCGTCGCTTCGCCGGCGCTTCTCTGCGTCCACGGCCTGACGCGCACGGGCAGGGACTTCGATCCCCTGGCCGGCGCCCTGGAGGCACGCTTTCGGATCGTGTGCCCTGACCTGCCGGGCCGGGGCGGGAGCGAGTGGCTCCCCCATCCCGAGGACTACGGCCTTCCCCTCTATCTCGCGTCCCTGGCGGCTGTGCTGGCTCGGCTCGACGTGGAGGAGGTCGACTGGCTGGGCACCTCCCTCGGGGGCATCCTGGGGCTCACCCTCGCGGCCCAGCCCGGCTCGCCGATTCGGCGCCTCGTCCTGAACGACGTGGGCCCCGTGATTCCCCGGGCAGCCGCGGAGCGGATCGCGGGTTACGTGGGGGAGAACCCTCGCTTCGCGACCCTCGAGGAGCTCGAGGCCTACCTGCGCCGGATCCACGCGTCCTTCGGACCCCTCACCGACGGCCAGTGGCGGCACCTGGCCACCTCCGGCAGCCGTCGGGAGGCCGACGGGGCGTGGCGCCTCCACTACGACCCGGCCATCGGATTGGCCTTTCGGGTTCTCCCGGCCACGGACATGGTCCTGTGGCCCCTCTGGGATGCGATTCGGTGCCCCGTGCTCGTCCTGCGGGGCGCCGACTCCGATCTGCTCCTCCCCTCCACCCTCGACGAGATGCGGCGGCGAGGCCCACCGGTCGAGGTCGTCGAATTCCCCGGCGTCGGCCACGCTCCGGCGCTCCTCTCCGAGGAACAGATCGGTGTGGTGGCGGACTGGCTGCGCCGGCGTCCCTGATACCGGGGCAGGCCTGGACGGGTCCCGAAGCCGTCCTCAGCCAGCAGTGGGCCGCTGAGTTCGAAACCCACGTTGATCCCGCCGGAATGACTCAAGATTTCGCGCTGCGTCTGCCTGCGCCCCTGTTCACGTATCCCCCAACATCCGTTCCGTCCCGGGAACCCGAAATCACCCCCTCTGCTGACCCGTCTTCGCGTCCCGCCTCTCTGGCGTAGGGATTTCCATCCGGTGGCGTGCCGGGGAATTCGTCAAGGCAGGCCCTGGGGGGGACTCCCCGAACCCCACCCCTACCGCCCCCGACTGGCCCCCTCTCCGTCGTCGGGTGAACGCCCTCCCTCCACTTTGTGGAAAATCTCTCAAGTCGTGGTCGGTTTCGGCCGATCAGATTGCGTGTGCGCCTGCTTCCCAGGCCCCTTCGAGGACCGCGCCCACCCCTCGGGGGCGGCCCCGCTGCACCGCCAGGAGGTCCCGATGTGGCAGACCCAGAGCACCGGCCGGACCCGCGTCGAACAGGCGATCAAACAGTTTCTCCCACCCTGCCAGGCCAAATGCCCCATCAACGAGGACATCCAGCGGACCAACGTCCTGCTCTCGCTTCTTCCGGACGACCTGAAAGGTGCGAAGGACGGGATCGTCCAGATCGGCAACTACCTCTACGATCGAAACCCGCTGTTCGGGGTTTGTGGCTACGTCTGCGGCCTGTGCGAGCTCGACTGCAACTACTCGGAGAAGGGCGGGGCGATCCGCCGCCGGCTCCTCAAACGGTTCGTGGCGGACCACTACGGGGTCTACCTGGAAGAGAAGGAGGAGTTCGACCTCGTCCGCAGCAAGGAGGCCGTGGCCGTGGTGGGTGGGGGGCCGGCCGGGCTCATGGCGGCCTTCGACCTCTCGAAGCGCGGCTACCGGGTGACGGTGTTCGAGTCGTCGGACCGGCTGGGCGGGGCCCTCTGGCTCATCCCCCGGTACCGGTTGCCGGAGGAGGTGTTGCGCTCTGCCGTCGAGAACCTGGTGCGGATCGCCGGGATGGATGTGAAGGTCAACGCGCACATCGGAGAGGGCAAGCTCACCCTCGACCGGCTGCACAACGACGGCTACCGTGCGGTGTTCATCGCACGCGGTTCGCCCACCCCCCGGGTCCTCTCCTTTGGGCGCGAGCCGGTGGAGGGCCAAGAACTCTCCGGCGTCATGTATGGCCAGACGTTCCTCTACGAAGTGAGCCACGGCAACATCGCTTCCGACTACTTCCGCGGCAAGCGGGTCGTGGTGATCGGCGGAGGCAATGTGGCCTTCGACGTGGCCCGCACCGCGCAGCGCCTGGGCGGCGACACGGCGCTCGTGTGCCTCGAGTGCGAGGACAAGACCTCGCGCGACGGCATCCCGGCGGATCACGAGGAGATCAAGGGGGCGTGGGAGGAGGGCATCCGGATCGTGTACTCCCGGGGCGTCCGCCGGATCCAGGGCGAGGGGGGGATCTTCCAGCGCATCGAGTGCCCCCGGTGCACGAGCGTGTTCGACGAGAACGGCTTCAACCCCGGGTTCGACCTCGCCGACACCGTGGCGATCGAGGGCGACGTCCTGGTGATCGCCGTGGGCCAGGGTCCGGAGCGGGCGTGGCTGGAGCGGGAGGGCCTGCTGGACGAGGCAGGGCGCCTTGCGGCGGACCCGGTGACACTCCAGAGCCGCACTCGCGAGTGGGTGTTCGTGGGGGGCGACATGCGCCGCATCGGGTTCCTGGCCGAGGCCATGCGCGACGGGCTCGAGGCGTCCGAGTCGATCGAGCGGCTGCTCCGCGGCCTCGATGTGCGGGAGGGCCGGACCCGGGCCTTCGAGGCGCAGGAGATCCCATTGCGCCGGTCGTACAAGCATGAACCCGAGGTCGTGTGGATCCCCCCCGAGAAGCGCATGCACTTCCAGCTCTTCGAGCGGGGCTTCACCCTGCAGGAGGCGCGGGAGGAGGCCAAGCGGTGCCTCACCTGCGGGCCGTGCCTGTCGTGCAAGGCCTGCGTCTCGGTCGGGTTGCAGCCGGAGCTCCCCACGGTGGTCGTCCACGAGGACCGGTGCAGCGGGTGCGGCATCTGCTCGTCCATCTGTTACTACGGCGCGGCCCAACCCCGGGCTGGGGCCGACGGTCTGCGCTCTTCCACCGACCTGTTCCGGTGCAAGGCCTGCGGCATGTGCGTGGTGGCGTGCCCCGCCGACGCCCGCGAGATGTTCGGGTGCGATCTTGACCAGCGGTTCGAGCGGATGCTCGCCGCGCTTTGAGGAGAAACCCATGGAGGAGAGAACACCGAAGATCGTCTGTTTCTCGTGCAGCTTCGGCTGGGGGTATCTGGGCGACCGAAACGCGCTGGGCGCGTCGATCGAGCACTGGATCCCTGTGGCGTGCAGCGGAAAGGTCGACGCCACCCACATCCTCAAGTCGTTTCAGGGAGGGGCCGACGCGGTACTGATCCTGGGCTGCCCCGAAGGGGAGTGCCACTTCCAGGACGGCAACTACCAGACCAAGAAGAAGTTGATTTTGCTCCGACAAGTGCTCGCCGCCCACGGCATCGAGCCCGAACGCCTCAAGATGGTGCTCGCGGTCGATCCGGCCGGCGCCCGGGCGGCGGCCGAGGTGGAGGCACTGGCGAGCGAGGTCCGGGCACTGGGCCCCGTGCGGGTTCGCGCACCGATCGCGGCCACGGTCGCCGCAGGGCCCTGAACCCCGGCAAGCCAATCCGCGCGAGGAGAACAACCGATGCCCACCAAGCCCAAGATCGCGATCCACTGGCTCGGAGCCTGCGGCGGGTGCGACGAGACCATCGTGGATCTCAACGAGGTCCTCCTCAACGTTGCCGACGCAGTGGAGATCGTGCTGTGGCCGATCGCCCTCGACTTCAAGTACCACGACGTGGAGCGGCTCGCCGACGGAGAGATCGCGCTCTCGATCGTGCACGGCAACGTCCGCAACTCCGAGCACCTCGAGGTGGCGAGGCTCCTGCGCCGCAAGTCCCAGCTGCTGCTGGCCTTCGGGGCGTGCTCGTGCTTTGGGGGCACCCCGGCGCTCGCGAATCTGAGGAGCCGCGACGACCTCTTTCGCTGGGTCTACCACGACGCCCCCACCGTGGTGAACCCCGAGGGCCGCGAGCCCACGACCCGCTCCGAGGTGAACGGTTACGAGCTCACGCTCCCGGAGATCTTCGACCGGGTCTACGCGCTGGACCAGGTGATCCCCGTCGACTACTACCTGCCCGGCTGCCCCCCGCCGCCCGACCTGGTGGGGAACGCCGTGTACGCGGCCCTGCAGGGGAAGCTCCCGCCCCGTGGCTCGACGCTCGCCCCCCACCGGGCCCTGTGCGACACCTGCACCCGCAACGCCACCAAGCCCTTGAAGCTCTCCCTCACGGACGTCAAGGGGCCCCACGAGGTCGAGGTGGAGAGCGGCACCTGCTTCCTCGCCAAGGGGGTGATCTGCGTGGGGCCGGCCACCCGGGCCGGCTGCGGCGCCACCTGCCTCGAGACGAACACCCCTTGCCGGGGCTGCTTCGGGCCCCTCGACGGGGTCGAGGACGCCGGAGCCAAGTTCCTCTCGGCGCTCACGTCGCTCTGCATGGTCGAGGCCGTGGCCCGCTCCATCGACGACCCGGTGGGGTACCTGTACCGGTTCACCCAGCCCAGCTCCATCCTGGGAAAGACGAAGGCGTAGGGCTGCGCTCAGCGTTCAGCGGTCAGCTCAGGGCGTGAAAGGCTCGGAGAACTACCTGCCGCCGGGGTGTCTCGCAGGGGTGGCCCCACTGTGGAGTTTCCGCCGTCGACCCCTCCCGGGGTCGGCACCCGGGGTAGCTGACTGCTGAAAGCTGACCGCTGAAGACTGAACTTCCAGGCCAGGAGGTCGAGACCCATGGGCAACCGCATCACGATCAACCCCATCACCCGGCTGGAGGGCCACGGGAAGATCGAGATCTTCCTCGACGACCACGGCGACGTGGCCGACGCCTTCTGGCAGGTCGTCGAGCTCCGGGGCTTCGAGCGGTTCTGCCTCGGCCGGCCGGCCGAGGAGATGACCCGCATCGTCCCCAACATCTGTGGGGTGTGCCCCTCGGCCCACCACATGGCCGCCACCAAGGCGCTCGACCAGGTGTTCGGGGTGGAGCCCACCCCGGCCGCCCGGCTCATCCGCCAGCTCGAGTACAACGCCTTCTACGTCGAGGACCACTACGTCCACTTCTTCTTCCTCGCGGCCCCGGACTTCATCATGGGGCCCGACGCCGACCCCCGGGAGCGAAACATCCTCGGAGTGATCGGCAAGGTGGGCAAGGAGGTGGGGCTCAAGGTCATCGAGATCCGCAAGAAGAACCGCGACATCATCCGCCACCTCTTCGGCAAGGCGCCCCACCCCGAAGGGGGGCTCCCGGGCGGTGTGCCGCGGGGCCTCACCGAAGACGACCGGCGCTGGATCATGGCGACGGCCGACGAGACCGTCGAGTTCGCCCAGTTTGCCCTCCAGCTCTTCCACACCCACGTGCTCGGGAACCCCGCGTACGTCGACCTCGTCCTGAGCCAGGACTACCAACTGCGGACCCACTCCATGGGCCTCGTGGACGGCGAGAACCGGGTCGACTTCTACGACGGCAAGGTCCGGGTGGTGGACCCGGAGGGTCGGGAGTTCGCCCGGTTCGACCCCCTCGAGTACGCCCAGCACATCGCGGAGTGGGTCGAGCCCTGGACCTACGTCCGGCTCACGTACTTGAAGAAGCTCGGCTGGAAGGGACTCACCGAAGGCGACGGAAGCTCGCTCTATCGGGTGGCGCCGCTCGCACGCCTCAACGCGGCCGAGGGCATGAAGACCCCGCTCGCCCAGAAAGAGTACGAGCGGATGTACGAGACCCTGGGCGCCAAGCCCTCCCACCACACCCTGGCCATGCACTGGGCCCGGCTCATCTGTGCGCTGCAGGCCGCGGAGCACAACCAGGTTCTCGCCCGGGACCCGCTCCTCACCAGCAAGGACATCCGGGCCGACCGGTTCAAGCTCAGGGGCAAGGGGGTCGGGTGCGTCGAGGCGCCCCGGGGCACGCTCTTCCACGACTACGAGACCGACGACCGAGGGCTCCTGACCAAGGTCAACCTGATCGTGGCCACGCAGAACAACGCCGGTCCCATCTGCCTGTCCGTGAAGAAGGCAGCCCAGGCCTTCGTGAAGGGGGGCGACGTGCAAGAGGGGTTCTTGAACCGAGTGGAGATGGCTTTCCGGGCCTACGACCCGTGCCTGTCGTGCGCCACCCACGCCCTCCCGGGGAAGCTGCCCCTCACGGTCATCCTGCGCGACCCTTCGGGGGCGGTCGTCCGAGAGCTCCGGCGGCCGTGAGGACCCTCGTCCTCGGGCTCGGCAACCCCATCCTCTCCGACGACGGGGTGGGGCTCGCCGTGGCCCGGGAGCTCCGGGGCCGCGTCGACGGCGTCGACGTGCGCACGACCCCCATGGTGGGCTTGGAGATCCTCGATTGGATCGGCAGTTACGGCCGGGTATTCCTGGTCGACGCGCTGACCACCCGGGGCGGCCGCGTGGGTGCGGTCCGCCGGCTCACCCCGGACGACGGCACCCTGCATCTCTTCTCGTCTCACGGCGTGAACTTCTTCGAACTGCTGGAGCTCGGCCGGCGCCTGGGACATCCGGTGCCCGAAGTGGGGGGGATCTACGGGATCGAGATCGGCGACGAGGTAGCGTTCGGCGTGGGTCTCAGCCCCGCGGTCGAGGCCGCGATCCCCGCGGCCGTAGAGGCCATCGCCGGAGACCTGCGAACATAGCGCTGCTGGCACACGTGCCCCCCAAGAACCCGGTCCATCCGGCGGAATACGTCACCCCGGGAAAGAACGCCCCCCCTCGCGCACCCGACTCGTCGCCGTACGACGGGTCTTTCTCCCGGTCGATCCCTGGATACCACCAACGACTCCTTTCCGCGTCCAGGGACGGCTTGGGGACACGCGCCGACCAGGACACGCTTCCGGATCGACGCGCTGGAAGCGCCTCGGACGTCGGGTAGGGTGGTTCTTGATTCTGGCACCTTGAGGCGGCGCCGAGTTCACGCGAACCCGGTGACCAGAGCGAGGAAGGGAGAGAGACATGACGGGTTTTCGGTACGACGCGGAAGTGCTCGATCGCTTCCCCACGATTCGGGCAGGCATTCTCCTAGCCCGGGGTCTTCGGTCGGGTCCCACGCCGCCCGGCCTCCTAGAGGCTTTCAGGGCGGAGCAGGCCGCAGTCCTCGGCCGCCTCCGGGGGCATCCGCTCTCCGAGGTGCCGAGCCTCGCCGCCTGGCGGCGGGTCTTTCGCGCGTTCGGGGTCGACCCGACGCAGACGCGCTGTGCCGCCGAGGCACTGCTGCGGCGGCTCACCAAGAGGGGCGACCTCCCGAGCGTCAACCTGCTGGTGGACGTCGGGAACCTCGTGAGCATTCGGTACGCGCTGCCCGTGGCCGTCCTGGACCTCAAGGGGATCGCCGGGGGCGTCACCGTGCGCTTGGCCCGGGGCGACGAGCCCTTCACCGAGCTCGACTCGGAGGAGGTGAAACATCCGGAGCCGGGCGAGGTGATCTTCGTCGACGACGACGGAGTCGTGTGCGCCCGCCGGTGGTGCTGGCGGCAGAGCGCCCAGAGCGGCGCCGGTGACAAGACGACCGACGCGCTCGTCACCGTCGAGGCCCACCACGAGGCCGCCGAGGCGGACGTGACGGCGGCCCTGCAGGACCTCGCCGTCCTCCTGGCGGAGCACGCCGGACGGGCCGCGACCCAAGTTCTCCTGTCACCGGAACGACCGGAGTTCCGAGAGGGGTGAACGGCGCCCGGAACCGACGCACCCGGGAGGTGGTGGACGAGGTGCTGCGGGAGGCCGTCCGGGCCCGGGGCACCCTCGTAAAGCCTGGCGAGGATACCTTCTGGGGCGGCTGCACCGGGTACTTTGCCAATCCTGACGGCCACCTTTGGGAGATCGCCTCGAACCCCCAGTTCTGGCCGGGACCCGGAGAAGCCGAAGACGGCCGGTGAGCCCTCGTCACTACGTCCCGGGGCCGAGGGAGCAGGCTCGGCGGCGCCGCGTCGGCTTCGACCGCGGCCCTCGATCTCGCGCACCTGGGCACGACTCGCAATGCACGGGGATGATTCCCTCGGGCACGGCCTATCCACCCCCTTTCACCAGGAGCGCCGACCGGCTGCCTCGGGCGGCCGCCCTCGACTCCACCTGGAATTCCGCCCTCTGCGCGTGACGCAGGGTTTAGTCGAAGGCGTCGGCCGACACGTGGAGTTTCGGCTCACAGGCGAGGAGTTTTCCACCCGGCCTGAGGGCCTGGTGCACCTCGACGACGAAAGCCGGGATGCTCGGGAGCTCGTGGAGGACCGCGAAGGCGAGCACGAAGTCGACGCAGGCGGCGAGGTCCTCGGTGCCCAGGTGCGCCCCGTTGGGCTGGCGCGCCTCGATGCGGCTCCTCAACCCGGCCTGCTCCGCCCGCCGGAGCAGGACCTCGAGCATCCTGGGCTGCACGTCGATGGCGACCACCCGGCCCTTCGGGCCGACGAGACGCGCCAGCTCGAGCGTGAAGAACCCCATGCCGGGGCCCGGCTCGAGCACGGTCATCTCCTCCGCGACGAACGGTGCGAGAAGGGCGCGGGGATCCTGCACGAGACGCCTCACGGACGACGCGAGGAAGTATCCCAGCCACCAGGGGCACACGCGGTGGGCCATGGCATCCCTCGGACTTTGGATCGGGCCGCCAAGAGCGGCGCGGGGGAATGTGCCGTAAGACCCGCACCGTGTACCGCGGCCGCAAGAGCCTGTAAAGTGAGGGCGAAGGCGTGATTCGCGGCGAGCCGCCGGCGCATGGAAGGCTTTGCCGCGCCGGGGTTTCGACGGCGCTGCGCCGCCGTTTGATTGACCGCGCTCCAGGCCGATGATATCGAGAGTCTGCGTGTCGCGGTTTCTGCCCCGCGGGACTGGTCGCTCGGTCGAGGCAGGGAGGCGATGAGCGGAGGTAACTGATGAAGAGCCGGTCTGTCCAGGGCGCCTCCCCCGCGGAAGAGGCGCGGGTGATCGAGCGTCCCTCGCTGGACCGGCACAGACGGAGGCACTCATGGATGCCGTCGAGGCCGCAAAAGGTCTCTTCTTCATCGAGAGGGGGTTCCTGAGCGGGAATCACTTCGCCTACCGGGCCGACTCGCCGGTCCTGATCGACACCGCCTATGCGTCCGAGCTCGGCAAGACGAAGGCTTCGCTCGAACGGCTGGGGATCAACTGGGGGCGGACCCGGCTCATCGTGAACACCCACTGCCACTGCGACCACGTCGGCGCCAACCGGGTCATTCAGGAGGCTTCGGGATGCGAGGTCGCCCTGCATCCGGCCGGTCGGGGCTACGTCGAGAAGGGAGACCGTTTGGCCACTTGGTGGGATTACTATGATCAGGAAGCCGAGTTCTTCGACTGCGCCCGCTCCCTCGCGGACGGCGAGATCCTCGCCGTCGGTCCCCATGAGCTTGAAGTCCTCCACACCCCCGGACACTCGGCGGACGGGATCGTCCTCTACCATCGCAGAGAGAAAGCCCTTTTCTCGTCAGACACCCTCTTGGAAGCCGGCTCGACGGTCGCCACTCTGCGTCTCGAGGGGCAGGATTCGGTCTCTGCATGGCTCGCCTCTCTGGAGAGGATTGAGGCGCTCGATGTCCGGGTCGCCTTCCCCGGCCACGGAAGGCCGTTTTCATCGATTCGGGAGGCGGTCGCGAGAACGAGAAGAAAGCTCGAGGGATACCTGACCCGCCCGGAGAGCGTCGGAGACGACCTCTTGAAGCGGATTCTCGTCTATACCCTCCTGATGCGCCCGAGAGTGGGCGCAGCCGCGTTGTTCGACCGGCTCATGCGGACCCGCTGGTTCCCGGACACCATCGACGCCTACTTCGGGGGCGAGTACCGGCGAAAGTACGAGGAGGTGCTCCGCGGCCTGCTGGAGAGGTCCATCGTCCGCGCCGAGGACGGCACGCTGATCCCGACGGTCAAGCCGTGACCGGAGGAGCAGGCCTCCCGACGGCGATCGCCTGGCCCGCCTCCGGCTTCTCCGTCGTCATCCGTCCAGCGATCTCCCCTGGGAATGGGAAGATTTCAGAGAGGCTCGGACGTCCCCGGCCAGGCCTGCGGTGCCTCTTTCTCTCGGGCTACCCGGCTGCCGTCATCGCCGAACGGGGCATGCTGGGCGAGGGGCCTCGGCTGCTCGAGAAGCCGTTTGCGTTCAAGGCGCTTGCGGCGAAGGTCCGGGAGGCGCTCGGGGGGAAGACCGGCGCCCGGGTCGAGAGCGCCGGGTGACGCTTCGGCCCCGGTCGGCTCGACGCTCGCGTCTGCCCCGCTTCTTCGCTGCTGCGCCGCCCGGCGGCCGGTCCAACCGGTCACCCACGGTCCGGCCGTGACCGTTTCTTTGCGGTCGGCTACCAGCGAGACCATCCCCCGAGGTGCCCCTTTCCGACGACCGGGCCGCCGCGACGTTGCTGCGGTCGCCGTGGTGCCGAGCCCCGTAACCTCGGGGTGCTC
>JACRCS010000573.1 GCA_016218905.1 Deltaproteobacteria bacterium | reverse complement strand
GCGCCGCCTTTCGTGATGTGGTTCTCGGCCCCCTTGACCGTTTTCCCCTTCTTGTTGACGCCGTCGGACTTGATCGTGAAGAGGCCGGTCGACTCGATGACGATGTCGACGCCGAGGTCCTTCCACGGCAGGGCGGCCGGGTCGGTCTCCTTCAGCATCTTCAGGTGCTTGCCGTCGACGAGGAGGTCCTCGCCGGAAACCTCGACCGTCCCGTCAAAGCGCCCGTAGGTCGAGTCGTACTTCAGGAGGTGGGCCATCGTCTTCAGGTCGCCGATGTCGTTGACGGCGACGACCTCGAGGTCGTTGGGGTACTTGTCGCGAATCGCCTTGAGGACCTGCCGGCCGATGCGGCCGAACCCGTTGATTCCGACTTTCGTGGCCATCTTGGGCGTCTCCTTCCGGGGGGATTCCCCGCGGGTGATGCGTTGTTATACGTCGGAGCGGCTCCGGCGGGCCGCCCTCGTTCAGTCTCCTGCCGGGGCGGTGGCGGCCGGGGGGGCGGTCTCGGCGGGGCGCACCGCGCCGTTTTCCCGGGAGCGGCACCCGCGATGCCAGATCGAGGCGCCGAGGAGGAGGACAATGCCTCCCGCGAGGCACGCGACGCAGGCCATCTTCCGGGTCCGTTTCGCCGGCTGGATCGAGAGCGTCTGAGTCAGCGTTCGCTGGATTCTCTGACCGGAGGTGAGGGGCGCCTCGGGCTCCTCCTCGAACCAGGCCGGGACGCTTCCGAACCGGATCGCGGCGCCGTTCGGAAGGTGGGCTTCGTCGACCCGCCGGCTGTCGAGGAACGTGCCGTTGCCGCTCCCGAGGTCTCGCACGATCCACCCTTCGCCGTTGGGGGCGACGAGGGCGTGGCGCCGGGAGACTGTCGGCGAGGTGAGGAGGACGTCACAGCCCGGCTCGCGGCCGACCGTGGCGGCCCCGTCCAGGTGGAACGTGTGCCGCACGCCGTCTTCTTCGACCGTCAGGACGGCGCGGTGGGACGCGGGCTCGGCGTCGGCGGAAGACCTTCTCGCCACGGGTCAGATCCTGTCGGGAAGGGGAATCCCCTCCTCCTCGAGACCGGGTGTCGCGGGGAGGGCCTCGCCGCCGGGCGCTAGGACGAAGGCGACATCGCCGACGTTCGTCCCGGTCGGACCGGGGGCGAAGGCGTCGCCGAGGGCGGCGAAGAAGGGGCCCGAGTCGTTGGCTTCGAGGGCCGCCGTGGCGTCGAGGCCTAGCGCGGTCGCTCGGGTGAGGGTCATGTCGTCGACGAAGGCCCCGGCGGCGTCGGCGATGTTGTCGACGCCGTCCGTCCCGGCGACGAGGAGGCACGCGCCCTTCACCCCGTCGACGTGGAAAGCGGTCGCCAGGGCGAGCTCCCGGTTCCTGCCGCCGTTCCCTGCCCCCTTCACGGTGACCGTCGTCTCCCCTCCGAACAGGGTGACGAGACGCCGCTGGGGAGCGCCGGCGCGGCGCACGAGGTTCCCGGCGCAGGCGCCCGCCACCGCGAGGCGGCGGGAGGCGGAGCGGGCCTCCCCCGCGAGGAGCTCGTGGAGGACGCGGACGTCGGCGCCGAGACGAAGCGCCTCGTGCCGGGCCCCCTCGAGGGCCGTCCGGATGTCGCCGAGGAGGACGCTCCAGCGCTGGCCGCCGTCCCGAACGCCGTTCTCCGAAGAAGGGGAGAAGAGGTACTGGCGAACGGGTGGCGGAACGAGAGACATGAGTCTGTAGGTCTCGAGGATCGCGGCGGCGTCGCGCCGGGAAGGAGGAGCGCCGAGCGTCGGGCCGGAGGCGACGAGGTGCCAGCCGGCGTCGCCGAGGTCGGAGAGGACGAGGGTGACGACGTCTGCTGCTCGGGCCGCGGCCGCGAGCCGTCCGCCCTTGACGCGCGAGAGGGCTCCTCTGGCGACGTTGATGTCGGCGATCGGGGCCCCGGCGGCCGAAAGGAGAGAGACCGTTCGGGCCTTGTCGGCCAGGGAGATCGCCTCGGCGGGGAGCGCCATGAGGCTCGAGCCCCCTCCCGAGAGAAGGACGAGGAGAAGGTCCTCCGACCCGAGGCCCATGGCCAGGGCGAGGGCTTCGTGCCCCGCGGCGAGGCTGCGTTCGTCGGGAACGGGGTGGGCGGACGGCAGGTACCGGCAGCCGGCCGGGAGCTCTTCCTGCGGTGAGCCTGCCGGCGCGATGACGACAGAGTCGTCGACTCGCGTCCCGAGAGCCCGGTGGGCGGCAGACGCCATGGCGACGGCGGCCTTCCCGACCGACAGGAGGACCACCCGTCGCGGGACGAAGACGAACGCGCGTCGTCCCGGATCGGAGACGGATCGGATGACGACGGCGTTGCCGCGCCGCGAGAGCGCCTCCGCCACGAGCCGCCCCGGTTCCACGGCGGACACCGCGGCGCGATAGAGGGCCTTGAGAAACGTGCGCGGATCCAAGGAGCGCCGATTCTACCCAAGTCGGTGGTCCACGCCGTCTCTGAGAGAATCGGTCCGACCCGGCCCGGCTCGGGCCCAAACGGAGGTGACCATGCCCCAGGTCGATGTGAACAAGATCGTCGGCTCCATCCGCGAGAACGCCGCGAGCGTGAGAGAGAAATCGGCGGACGTCGTCGAGGACGTCGCCGACAAGATCGAGGACGCCCTGGAGAAGGCCGGATCCGAGGGCCGGAAGCTCCAGCGTGAGGTGAAGGAAGAGCTCTCGCGCCGGTGGAAGCAGGTCGACCGCGTCGGCCGCGAGAACGCGTTCGTCATGGCCGCCGGCGCGCTCGCCGTCGGCGTTCTCGTCGGCTGGCTCATCGCCCGGGACCGCCGGGACTGATACGGATCGGGGAAATCCGGTCCGACGGGTTGGCTGCGTGGGCGCCTGACGGCGCCCACTTGTCCTTCGCCCTGCGGTCGCCGCGCGGCGATGCCCTGCGGCACCTTCTCAGAGGCTGACGACGGACCCCTCGCGGAGGACTCCGGCGACCTCGTCCCATCGCGGGGCCTCGCCTTAAGCGTTCGTCCGTCCCTTTGCCCAGAGGTGGGCGGCGAGGGCCGCCGCGGCGGCGTCGAGGCGCCGAGCGCGGCCCCCCTTCTCTCCGGCCGGACCGGCCCCGAGGAGGACGAAGTCGTACCGTTCCGCATCGGGCATGGCGTTCGTCCGGTGGACGGGAGGCTGGCAAACGAGAGGCGCGGTTGACGCGCCGCGGCGCGCCCCGGAAGATGCCGCGTTCCCGAAGGCCCGAGAAGGAGCGCCCGTGGACCTCGCCGCACGTCTCTTAGAAGTGAAGTCCGGCTTCGCCCGGACGTTCTGGGTCGCCAACGTCCTCGAGCTCCTCGAGCGGTTCTCCTTCTACGGTTCGAAGATCGTCCTCGCGGTCTTTCTCGCCGAGACGGTCGGCCTCGGACCCTTCGGCGTCAGCCTCGTCGGTTTCTACGGCTTCGCCGTCTACTTCCTCCCGATCCTGGCGGGGCCGCTCGTCGACCGCTTCGGATTCAAGAAGAGCCTCGCCGCCTGCTTCGGCATCTTCTCCCTCGGCTACTTCCTCATCGGGCTCTCGGGGATGCCGATGGGGCAGCCGCTCGTCCAGGCGGTCGGGACGAAGACCTGGGTCGTCTGCGCGCTCCTGATTACGGCGATCGGCGGGTCGCTCATCAAGCCGTGCATCGTCGGCACCGTCGCGCGGACGACGACGAAAGACACCAAGGCCCTCGGCTACTCGATCTACTACACACTCGTAAACGTCGGCGGCTGGCTGGGGCCGGTCCTCGCGAGCCAGGTGCGCGTCAGCCTCGGGATCGCTCAGGTCCTCGTCGGCGCCTCGCTCGTCTCGTTCGTCCTCTTCCTCGCCACGCTCGTCTTCTTCAAGGAGCCCGCGCGCGATCCCGGCGCCGAGGAGCGGACGCTTGGCAAGGTGCTGAAGGACGCGGCGCTCGTTCTCGCGAACGGCCGTTTCATCGGTTTCCTCGTCATCTTCACCGGCTTCTGGGTCATGTTCTGGCAGATCTATGACCTCTTCCCCTTCTACGTCCGCGACGTCCTGAAGGTGGAGCGCTTCGAGTTCATCGCGTCGCTCGAGTCGTTCTCGGTCATCTTCCTGACCGTTCCCGTCGCGGCGCTGATGAAGAAGGTGCGCGCCGTGCCGCAGATGACCCTCGGCCTCGCCGTCGGGAGCTGCTCCTGGCTCCTCCTCCTCGTCTGGCAGACGTGGCAGGCGGCCGCCGCGGCGATGTTCCTCCTCGCCCTCGGCGAGGTCCTCCAGGCGCCGCGCTACTACGAGTACATCGCCGACCTCGCCCCGAAAGAGCAGGTCGGCACCTTCATGGGCTTCGCGTTCCTCCCGATCGCGCTCGGGGCGCTCCTCGCAGGTCCCCTCGGCGGCTTCCTCCTCCAGAAGTACCTGAAGGAGTCGATGCAGCCCGACAAGGCCTGGACGATCCTCGCCTCCCTCGGTTTCGTCTCGACGGCCGCGCTCCTGGCCTACGACCGCTGGGTGGCCCGGCCCGTGTCCAGAGTCTAGGGCGGGGGGGTCAGGTCTTGATTTTCCATTATCGAAGGCTATAATGTAAAATCAAGACCTGACCCCCCGAGGCCCCAGGCCTTCAGCCGGCGGTGGAGGGTCGTGCGGTCGAGGCCGAGGCGATCGGCGGCGCGGGAGACGTTGCCGCGGCACTCGGAGAGGATTCGGGTGACGAGACGGCGCTCGAAGGCGTCGCGGGCGTCGGCGAGCGTCTGGCCCGGGAGAAGGTCGGGCTCGCTTTCGTCCGACGCCCGGGGGAGGCGGAGGACGTCCCCCGGGAGGTCGTCCGGTCCGATGACGGCACCGTCGGCGAGGAGGAGCGCCCTCTCGACGACGTTCTGCAGCTCGCGCACGTTCCCCGGCCACGGGCGCTTCTTCAGCTCCTCGAG
>JACRCS010000572.1 GCA_016218905.1 Deltaproteobacteria bacterium | reverse complement strand
TTGGAACTTTCGCGGTGGCTCGGCTTCTCGGCACCGCCGGGGTCTCGGGGCGAGGAGCTGGCATCCTCGACTCCTCGAGGCACTGGACGGACTCGACCTCAGGGAGCGCGCAGCGATGGCCTGGTGGCTGTGGGACCCGAGGCGGTGCCGGCGGCAGTCCACCCACCACACTTCCGGACCCAGAACTTCCGGTGGACTGTGCCCGTCGGTGGTGGTCACCTCGTCGTGCGACCCATTGGTTCACGTACGCATCGCCCTGTCGCTGCCAGTCACGAAAGCGCCGGAGCAGGAACCCCACGAGAACGTTCTTGCCCCTCGTCCACACCGGTCACCTCCACGCAGGTCGCCCAAGCCCCTTACAGTGTCAAGCAGATTGCGTGCCACTCCAGGTCTAGTGGCTGCGCCGTCTCAAACAGGATTTGCCGCTGGACGCCGCTGGACACCGACTCTTGGTCCTGCCCTTGCATACCGGCAAGGGGGCGGAGCGGTTCGACCTCAACCGGAGTTTGCGGGGGAATCGTTGCGTTTCGGGGCGCGGCAGCGCTCGCGGCGCTTCCACGGGCCCCGGGGCGAGGGATTGCAGGGACGGGGACCCCTCCTAGACCGCCCCTCCCTCCCGTGGCGGTATCGCCGAGAGGGGGATGTGCCGGAACGACCGAACGACGCCGCATCGACGCGGGGCTGCTGTGGAAGGGTTGACCCGGTCGGCACCACAAAGGGACGTTCTCCTCGGGTCCGGAGCATTGGCGCCCAAAGCCAAATGACTGATGGCGCGCCTCGCTTCGCTGCCCTTCGCCCTCCGGGCGCACGCCAGCGCCGTAAGGGAAGCGCGAGCACGGGGCAGCCCACGCGACATCGTCTCAAGCTTCCGACGGGTGCAGGGCGTTTCGAACAACGCATGTCGAGAAAGAAGGGTCTCCTGGAACAGAAGTATTGATCGGCTCCGGAACCGTCCGACTGCCCGGGGCCACCCGCGGGGGGCGCGGAGAGCGCCACTGCCGGTGCGACGAGTTCACCTCCAGACGAGGACACCGTCCGATGGACCTGATCCGATATAGACAGGAAGAAGGGGTCGTAACGATCTGGCTGAACCGGCCGGCAAAGAAGAACGCGGTTACAGCCGAACTCCTCACTGACTTCGACGCGGTCCTGAAGCACTTCGAGCATGACCCGGCGACCCACGTGGTCGTCGTGCGGGGTGAAGGGAGGTGCTTCTGCTCTGGTGCAGACATTCAGGCTCTCAGCGGGTTCGACGCCGCCGGCATGCGCCGCTACCATGATCTCCGGGAGGCCGTGTTTGCTCGACTGGAGGGCTTTCCTTGCCCGACCATCGCGGCAATTGAGGGCTTTGCACTGGGAACAGGTCTGGAACTCGCCCTAAGCACCGATCTCCGGGTTGCCTCGGAAGACGCCTTCCTTGGAATTCCCTCGTCGCGACTCGGAATCGTCGAGAGCTATCTCTACATGACCCGCCTCGTGCGCTGCCTCGGCAAGTCGCGGGCGTCGCTTCTCGTCTTCGGAGGCGAGAAACTCGCGGCGACGGAAGCGCGCGAACTGGGTCTCGTCGAGCGCGTGTTTGCGGCCTCTCAGTTCGACGAGCGAACGTCGTCCCTGGCGAGCACGATCTCCAACCATGCCCCAGGACCCATGAAGCGCTCGAAGGCGGTCCTGGGGGAGTGTTCCCGGGATCCGTATCTTGAGCATGTGCTTGACCCGGGGTCGCCGATGATCGAGTCCATCGGGACAACGGAGATGCAGGCGGGAACCGACGCTTTCCTGGCCGGCCGAGTCTCGGGGCGGTCCCGTTGAGGGGGTGAGGCCGTTTCCCCAGGTTCCCGCGCGGCGCTGGCAACGCGAGGAGCTCGTCTTGCATTGTACAAAGGTGTTGCAACGTGACACGATGTCGCCGCGGTGTCCCAGTTATGAATAAACAGTGTTTGTGCAGCGCCAAGGGCTCGCCATCGGCGATCCACCCGCGTGAAAGCCGCCGCGAGCGGCACACGGATCGGCGACGGCGCAGTTTGGCTCGCAATGGTATGAAGCTTGCTAAGACGCAGGCCTGGGGGGGGCCCGTGCAGGCTGGGCACCGCAGCTCGGCAACACCCTTTCAATTGGGCGGAGGCCTGCTTGACACGTCTCGCGGCAAGGAAGTCAACCCTGGGTAAACGCGTCAAAGGGAACCGCACGCTGCGCCTTTCGGCGGAGAGTTCCGTGTCCTGTCCTCACCAACCACGAGCAGAAGGAGAAGACTGATGGACCAGATCGTCATCGTAGGAGCTGCGCGCACGGCCGTGGGAGCCTTCAACGGCGCCCTCAGCAGCGTTCCCGCCAGCCAGTTGGGGCAAATCGCCATCATCGAAGCATTGAACCGAGCGAAGGTCGCACCCAGTGACGTGTCGGATGTTATTCTCGGTCAGGTCCTGACCGCCGGCGTGGGTCAGAATCCTGCGCGGCAAGCCTCGGTCGGCGCCGGCATCCCCGTGGAAAGGACCGCGTACACCATCAACCAGGTCTGCGGCTCCGGACTCCGGGCCGTGGCGCTTGCCCAACAGGCAATCCTGGTCGGCGACAGTCAGATCGTCGTCGCGGGCGGCCAGGAGAGCATGAGCCGGGCGCCCCACTGCGCCCACCTGCGCGACGGAACCAAGATGGGCGGCCTCGAACTTACGGACAC
>JACRCS010000594.1 GCA_016218905.1 Deltaproteobacteria bacterium | reverse complement strand
GTGGGCCGCCTGATCAGCGTCTTCCCGGCCCAAGAACAGAACATGGTCCGGATCCGGGTGGCAGAGAACCTCAAGGCCACGATCAGCCAGCGGCTCCTGACGAAGAAGGAGGGAAAAGGGCGCGTGGCGGCGCTCGAGATCCTGCGCATGACGAAGACCATCGAGGAGTGCATCAAGGACCCGATGCGCACCCACGAGATCAAGGACGTGATCGAGGAGGGGCGCGACAACTACGGCACCCAGTCCTTCGACCAGCACCTGACGGACCTCTTCAACGAGGGAGTGATCGACTTCGAGACCGCGAAGTCGGCGGCGACCAACCCCTCGGACTTCGAGCGGGCGATCCTGCTGAACACCGGCGGGAGGATCCCCGGATAGGACGCGGCGACGCGAGGCCGGAGGGCGGCGCCAAGCACCGTGGCGCCTTGGCGTCCTAGCCTCCTTCCCAGCTTTCTAGCCTTCTACCCCTCCCCGAAGAGCGCTCCGAGCCACTCCTTCCACCCCTTGCGGGACGTCTCGGCCGAGCCCCCGCAGGGAATTCCGGCCAGCGCGTTCCGGAGACCGGACTTCTGCTCGGTCGTCAGCCCGTGGGGCGTCGAAACCCACACCTGGAGGTAGAGATTCCCCCGCAACCCCCTCCGGCCCAGCACCGGCAGCCCTTTTCCCTCGATCACCTTCACGACCCCGGACTGGACGCCCTCCTCGAGCTTGATCCGCAGCGGCTCGCCGTCGGGCCCGGCGATCTCGGTCGTGCCCCCCTCCACCGCGTCCATGAGCTCGACCCGGAGGGGGGCGAAGAGATCGGCGCCCCGGCGTTCGAAGACCGGGTGCTCCTCCTCCCGGAGCACGATGAACAGGTCGCCCGGAACGCCGCCGGCCACCTCTTCGCCTTCGCCCCCGACCCGCATCTGCTGGCCGTCTTCGATCCCCGGCGGGATCTGGATCTCGACGACCTTCTCCACCCGCACCGTACCTTCGCCTGAGCAGTGCGAGCAGGCCTCCTTGATCCTCTTGCCGGCGCCGCCGCACTGGGGACAGGGGCCCGTGGACTGAAACGTGGCGAAGCCCTGCTTCATCACTCGGGTCACCACGCCCCGGCCCTGACAGCCGGGGCAGGTCTGGATCGCCTCCGCGCTCGCCGCGCCCGTGCCGCCGCACTCCGGGCAGGGCGCCGGCTTTCGCACCTTGATCTTGCGGGTCGAGCCCTTGGCAATCTCCTCCAGCGTGACCTTGATCTCGTGGGAGAGATCGCGCCCCTTGCGCACTCGCTGGCGCTGCCGGCCCCCGCCGAAGGCGAAGCCCGCGTCACCGAAGATGTCGGCGAAGCTCGCGAAGATGTCTTCGAACCCGCGGAAGCCGTGGTGCACCCCCCGCGCCGTGAGCCCCTCTTCGCCGTAGGTGTCGTAGAGCTGCCGCTTCTGGGGGTCGCTCAGCACCTCGTAGGCTTCGGAGCACGCCTTGAACTTTTCCTCCGCGGCCTTGTCGCCGGGGTTTCGGTCCGGGTGGTGCTGCAGGGCAGCCTTCCGGTAGCCCTTCTTGATCTCCTCGGCCGAGGCGTCGCGCTTCACGCCGAGGATCGCGTAGTAGTCCTTGCCCATGGGCCCGTCTCCTGTCGCAGGAAGGGCCCTTAGATAAGGGTTTGAGGCCGGGGTGTCAAGCGATGGTTACCGGCGGTTCTTCCGGCGGGAGGCCTTGGCCGCCTTCTTCTTGCGCTTGGCCCGGGCCGCGGCCTCCCTATCCTTCTGTTGGGTGACGCGCGACACCGCGCGGTGCATCGACTTCATCCAGGGAGGCATCTTCGGAGGTGTGTCCCGGTGCGCGCGGACACCAAGTTCGATCTCGACGTCCTCCAGGTCCCCGCCGATGGAGATGTCTACGCAGTCGGCCGCAAAGGCGCGGCCGATCGTCGGCAGGGCCTCCTTGGCTTCGAGGTCCACGAGGTAGCCGATCAGGAATCCGTTGAGGGTAGGATCGTCCTCTGAGAAGTGCTCCAACTGCGTCATCAGCGCCGCCACGCACGCGTCTCTAGCCTCGGGCCAGAGGGTCCCGATCCGCTCGAGTCCGTGGCCGGCGGCGACCCGGGCGTACCGGTCTGGTTCGCTCTGCCCAAGGAACTCCGAGAGCACGGGAATCGCCTGCGGGCCGACGAGCCCACCGACGTCCGGGACCTCCTCAAGCAGCCAATCGTCGTGCTCCATCTCCGCCATTAGGTTCAGGAGAGGCCGAAGGGCCTCGACGGCCCTCAGTTGGCCCAGGGCACGCCAGGCGTGGAGGGGCGCCCACACTTCTGGGCTGTCCCCCTCGGCCCCGTGGAGCTCCGGATCTGTTGCCATGCGGATGAGCTCGGGCACATGCTGAACGTCAAAGCCGAGGCTCCGGTAGTCGCGCCAGTGCTCAATGTCCTGGCGTTTCGCCTCGCCGAGGGCAAGGAGTTGGTCGACGGGCGCTGCATATGTCGTGGTCATCGGCGTCTCCTGGTGCGTGGTCACGGGGTTACGACGACCCCGGCAGCGAGTACCGCGCCCCGCGCTACCACGCGCGTCCCCTCCCGGGTAACGGCCGGGGCTGTCCGCTCGACGGACATCCTGTCACCACCGCGATTCTCAACGGGGGATTTCTTCACAGCCTCTCAGATGTCTCTTCTTCATATGCCCCCCGGCAGACCGCTGAAGGGACGAGGACGCCGCACTCTACCCTTCCGGGCCAAGGCCTCACAAGAGCTTCCCGGTCTTCAGGCTGAAGGCGCTGCGGGGTGTCACGATGAGGTGGTCGTGGAGGGTGAGGCCAAGCTCGGCGGCCAGCGCTTCGAGGCGGCGAGTGATGGCGTGGTCGTTCTCAGAGGGCGTGGG
>JACRCS010000568.1 GCA_016218905.1 Deltaproteobacteria bacterium | reverse complement strand
CCCGGTGTCGAAGCTGGTGCCCCCTACGTCACTGACGACCCAGTTTCCCTCGCCAATCTGCTCTCCCAGGTACTTGGCTCCGAGGATGCCCCCCACCGGCCCGGAGACGGTGGCTTCCACCACCCTCGGCCACCGGATGTCCGTCACCGCTCCGTAAGACAAGACCATCTGAAGCGGATACTTGAAACCGTCCTTCTTGAGGTCGGCCTCGATGCCGTACAGCTGCTTGCGGGCGCGCTCGCCGGCGTACGCCTGAACGACCAGAGTGTTCATGCGGGACGTTTCTTTGATGTAAGGGCTTACTTCGTGGGAGGTGATGACGGGGATGTCCTTCCCCCGCTCCTTCACCATCTTCTTGGCGATCTCTGCCACCCGGTTCTCGTGGGCCGGGTTGGCAAAAGAAGCGAGCAGGCAGATCGCGATACATTCGACCTCCATGTCGAGCAGTTCGCCCACGGCCCGCGTGACCTCGTCCTCGTAGAGGGGGATCACCTCGTTACCCCGGACGTCGATTTTCCCCGTAACCCCACGGATCTGATTGTAGGGGACGTAGGATTCCTTGCGCTTTCGGTAGACCGTGTGGAAGATCTCCGCGGGCCCGTAGCCTAGAGTCGTCTCCCTTCCGCGGGTTGTCAGGAAGGTCTGCTCGAATCCCTTGTTGAGGATCATCCCGACCTTAGCCCCTTGCCGAATGATCAGGGCGTTGAGCATCGAGGTGCCGGTATAGACGCAGGCCAGCACTCTAGGCATGATCTCCTTCGAGTTATTGACCAGGTCCAGCCCCCAATAGGAGAAAGCGTCCTCCAGGGACTCCCTGAAGCCCAGAGACTCGTTCGCCGGCGTCGTCGCCGCCTTGCCCACTACGAAATCCCCGTTGAGGTCCGTAACGAACAGGTCAGTCATGGTGCCGCCGGCATCCGAAGAAACCAAATACAGGTCCTCTTGTGTCCTTTGCATGACTTCTCCTCTTCGTACCGGTTGGTTGCTTCGTCTCGCCCGTTCTGTGGCTCGCCTGGCCGGTCTCGGTTCCTCGCCCCCACCAGCGTTCGGCGTGAATGAGCGTTCGTTCGTGAATCGGATGCGAACTTGCCCGGAGGCTAGCCGCAAGCAGGGTCCTTGCAGCCCGGCCGGTTCGCGTCGCCCAGGACACCGTGGAGCATGAAGTTTGCGATCTCTTCCTGCACCTGCTCGGCCGACAGCCGGCCGTCGGCGCGGTACCAGCGCAGGTACCAGTTGATGACGCCGAGCACGCTGAGCGCGAGGAGCTTCACTTCGGGCGTGCTCACACACCCCGCCTCTCGCAGCTCCTCCAGGGCCCGGACGTAGACGTCGAGGACCTTCGTCTGGATGGCTTTGTTCTTGTTGACGGCTTCTTCAGACAAATGGCCTTCGTCAATGAAAAAGAAGATCTTTGACTCTTTCTGGTGCGTCCCCGAAGTGGCAAGATGCGTCTTGATCAACAACCGAAAGCGCGAGACAGGATCCATTTCGATGTCCCAGACGCTTCTGAGCTTCTGGGGCAGGTCCTTGATCGAGTGCTCGAGAACCGCCAGCCAAAGGGCTTCTTTGTTTTCGAAGTAGTTGTAGATGTTCGAGACGCTCACGCCCAAGGCGTTGGCGATGTCTCGGATCGAAGTCCCTTTGTAGCCGTTGCTCGCGAACAGGTCGACGGCGGCCCCGATCAGCTCCTCGCGGCGGGACCGCTCCGGGTCATCCGCGTGCTCGACCGAGGTCCTGGTCGGATCTCCATTGGTAGCCAGTGCTCTCATGTGTCCCTCACCGCTCGGGCGAGATCGTCGCACGCCCGTCTCATCGTCGTTGCACGACCGCCCCGAAGCTCCCGGTGTTTGTCTCATTTCAGCAGCGCGCCGTCACGATCAAAAGACCGCAGGAAGGCGATCTGCTTCGGCGTCGGTCCGGGGCAACGGCCCAGATCGAACGCGACCTTGAGCGCCCAGCCGCACTTCTTCCTGATACGCTCGACCGCGTCGTCGGTTGGCGCGCCCTCCTCTTTCCCAAAATACCGGGTCAGAGCGAGTTCCTGGACTCCATTCAGTTTCTGGTACACCGCCATGTCGGAGACGACCGTCTTCACGTTTGCGCCGGGGGTGCTCACGTACCGCAGCCGGTCGACGAACGTGTCGACGGACTGCCGCGCCAGCGCGATCACGTAGGGCCCTGCGGCGGCGTCGTTCGCTCCGCCCGAGCCGACGAGGTAGTCGCCGTCGGCCGCCACCGTGGAGTTCAGGTTCCCGTAGCGGTCGACCTGGGCGGCGCTCAGGACCGTCAAACATCGGCTCCACGCGCCCGCGGCGAAGACACCGTGAGCGTCCAGGGGCTCGGTGATCATCTTCGAAGTGTTGAGATTCGCCGCGCTGAACAGAAACGGGTCACCGGCGCGCGGCGAGTAACCGATGAAGCCGGAACCGGTGACCAGTTCGACTTCACGGCCTTTCCGCCTCAGACGGTTTCTTGCGAGCCACGCGGCAAGAGCCGGCGTTCCTACACCCGTCAGCAGGATGTTGAATCCGAACTGCAGGACGGCCTTTTCGATTTCCTTGGCCGCCATGGCCAGCATGACTTCAGTCGAATTCCACCTGCCGGCGCCTTGGGTGCCGGTCCCGCCCTTCGCAACGGCGAATCGCTTTCGCTCGCGGAGCGAAGCCAGGCGACGGTCGCCGAGCCGGGCTGCGTAAGCGCTCCGCGAGCAGCGGAAGACCCACTCGTCCAGCCAGCGATCCAACTCGCCGCCATCCCTGCTCGCGCGCTTGTATTCCCGTACGAAGTGACTGTCATGCTCGTACGGCTTGAAGCCTTCGAGGCCAACCGAGATCATTGCCTCCGGATGCGCGCCGAGTGGGGTTTCGCAGACCGAAGTCACGAGGTGGCCGGGCAGAGTGACGAGCGCGGCGTACCTCCTGATGAATCTCGAAGTCACGAGACGCTCTACCGTCACCACGGCGCCGGCCCTGCTGGCTTTCGCGCCCCACACGTCCTTCCCGCTATTCGTGGATGGGGCCGTAATCGTGTAACCGTCTGCGTCGCTTGCCCAGCCGTGCATCAGAGCGATGTCCGGCGTCAGCGCCCGTACCGCACCGACCCGCGTGCCGGGGTCGAAGGGATCCTCGACGAAAGCGAACGTGCCGACGTTCTCTTCCGCCATGCTCGTGCCGATGATCGAACGCGTCGGCAAGAAGGGCAGTCCGAAGGCTCCCGCCATCAGCCGCTGGGTCAGCGAGAGCAGGCTCCAATTCTCGATTTCGACGCTCTTGCTCCTGCAGAGTCGCTGCACGACCGGGCTCGGGCCGGTACCAGGGTAGCTCCCGGCGCCGGCGTAGGAGGTGATCACTTTCCTCACGAGGCCCGCGTGCAGCAGATTGGTCGCCATCACAGACAGGGCCGGCATGATGAGGGTGAACTCCGGTCGGGTGTCTCTGTATTGCCTCAGCACCTCGGCGAGAGCCGCGTTCGTGCCGTACCCCGCGTACAAGGCCATGCCGGGCCTGACGCTCACGGCGACGGCCTCTTCCAGTTCGCGAACCTTCTGTTTCGTTTGGCTTCCCGTACGCCCCATCGCTTACCTGCGCAGACCCGATGCAAACCTCAGTGAACGGCGGAATGATCAGTGTGAGAGCTCCGTTGCAACCGGCGCCAGGTGTCCCCGGATGAACTCGAGGGTGCTCGACGCCGGATCGCAGCACAGCGCCTCACCGATCCTTTGCTGCCAGTACGCTTCCGAGCCGAAAGCGAGGCGCCACTCGTGCAAGCGCCTGGTGTACAGCTGCAGGTCGTACTCTTCCGTCATGCCGATCGCTCCGTGCACCGCGTGGGCGGCGTTCGCCACCGGCACCACGGCTTCGCTCGTGCGGGCCTTGGCCACCGCGCAAAGCAACGGCGTCGGCTGGAAACCGGCGACGCCGCACCCGAGCTGCGCGGCCATTCGGGAAGCGAAGACCTGCTCGGACATGACGCTGACTTGCTGCTGAATGGCCTGGAACTTCCCGATCGACTTACCGAACTGCGAACGCTCGTTGGCGTACCGGACGGTGTCTTCCAGGATCCGTTCCATCGCCCCGGCGATATGCGTCGCAAAGAGGCAGGCGCCCATCGCCCGGAGGTCGACGGATCGCGCCAGACGCCCCTTCTCCACCGAGGCGCCGGACCAACGCAGGTCGGCCTCGAGGCTCCCGTAGACGTTCGCCGCCGGAAGGATCGCGGCTTCCCGGACGGCCAAAAGCGCGAGCGTCTCCCCGAGGTCCGCCAGTACCCATTCGGAAGCGCGCGCGAACGGGACGCGGGCGCACTGCAGCGACCCGTCCGGGCAATCCCGTGCGCTCGCCGCGATCGTGAGCGGTCCCGCGGGGATCTCCCGCTCCGCCTGGGCCAGTGCGGCACGAGCAAACATCGCCGGTCCGAGCGGTACCGGCAGCGCGTGCCTCCCGCAGGCGAGCAGGACGCCGAACACGTCCGCCGGCGCGAGGCCGCCTCCGCCTCGGTCCTCGGGGACCAGGGCGTCGGCGAAGCCCGACTCTTCCACGGCCTTCCACAGGGACGTCCAGGGTGCACCCTGCTCGATGGCGCGGATCTCCTTGGGCGTGGAGAGATCGGTCAGCAGCCGGGCGATCGCAGTGGAGAACTGAGAGTCCATGTCCGACACCTCACCGCAAACCGAGACCGCGGGCAATCATGCCACGCAGGATTTCCCGCGTGCCGCCCCGCAGCGAAAAGGAAGGCGCGACTTGCGTCACGTAGGCCAGCACGTTGAGTAGCGAGGGAGCCGAGGGAAGCTCCGGGCTCCCGCCGAGGGCGTCGGCGATCGACGCGGGGACCTGCTGCTCGAGCTCCGTGCCGAGATCCTTCACCAGGGCAGCCTGGACAGCCGGGCTCTCCCCCCGCTCCAGAAGCGCGCAGACCGAAAGGGACAGCGCCCGGAGCACGGCCAGGTTTGCGACCAGCCTTCCCAACAAGGCGGCGGACACGCCCTCCGGCCCTCCCTGTGCCCGAAGGTGCGCAAGCCACGCCTCCAGCAGCACGACGCTCGAGTAGATCCGCTCCGGTCCGCTGCGCTCGAAGGCGAGCTCTGCCGTGACCTGTTCCCAGCCTGCTCCCTCCTCTCCGATCAGAGCGTCCTCGGCCAGCTCCACGTCGTCGAAGAAGACCTCGGAGAAGTGGGTCTGACCGGCCAGATCCCGGATCGGCCGCACGTTAACGCCGGGAAGGCCCAAATCCACGATCAGTTGGGACAAGCCACGCTGGCGATCTTCGGAGCTCCCCGACGTCCGGACCAGAGCGATCATGTAGTGCGAGCCGTGTGCGTTGGTCGTCCAGATCTTGCCGCCGTTCAGTTTCCAGCCGCCCTCGGTCCGGACCGCCCGGCTCTTGACGGTGGCGAGGTCGGACCCGGCGTTGGGCTCGCTCATCCCGACGCAGAAGAAGGCCTCGGCCCGGCAGATCCTCGGAAGATAGAAGCGTTTTTGAGTCTCCGTGCCGTACTTCGCGAGGAGGGGCCCGCTCTGGCGATCGGCGATCCAGTGCGCCGAGACCGGCGCCCCCGCGGCGAGCAGCTCCTCGACGAGCACGAAGCGAGCGAAGGCACTCCGGCCCCCGCCGCCGTACTCGCGGGGGAGAGTGAGCCCGATCCAGCCCCGGGCGGCGAGCGCCCGGCTGAAGTCGGCGTCGAACCCCATCCAGGAGTGGGCGCGGACTTCGGCAGGGACCGCTCCCAGACTCTCTTGGAGGAAGTCCCTGACCGGTGCTCGCAGCGCTTCATCCTCAGGAGGGATGCTCGCCAATGAGAGGGGCGTGATCATGCTTTCCTCGTCTGCGACGGGTTATCAGTTTTCAGTTATGAGTAGTCGGCAGCCAACGACCGAGAACCGATAACCGACAACCGACAACTAAATCGGCATGTTTCCGTTTCTCTTCCACGGTCGATCTTCCTTCTTGTCCCAAAAGTACCTCACGGCAGTGTAGATCTTCCCCCGGGTCTCCCGCGGCTCGATGATTTCATCGACCTGCTGGACGGAAGCTGCCCTGAAGGGATTGTAGAAGAGCTGTCTGTACTCATCTTCCATGGACTGCGTGATCTTCGACCTGTCCTCGGGGCTCGCGCCGTCGATCTGCTTCTTGAACACGATTTCCGCCGCTCCTCTGGGGCCCATGGTGAGGATCGCGCCGCAGGGCCAGATGTAGACCATGTCGGCGCCCATCTCCTTGCTGCACATCCCGTGGCTCGCGCCCGCGAACCCCTTGCGAAGCACGACGTGGATCTTCGCCGTCGTCGCCTCGACGTAGGCGTGCAGCATCTTGGCGCCGTGCCGGATGATCCCCCCCCGTTCCTGCTCGATCCCGGGCAAGTAGCCGGGCACGTCGACCAGATTCACGAGAGGAACGTCGAAGGAGTTGCAGAGGCGAATGAACCTCGCCGCCTTGTCCGAAGCGTCGATATCCATGGACCCCGCCAGAATCTTGGGCTGATTGGCGAGGAGCCCTATGGGATAGCCTCCGATGCGGGCGAGACCCGTGATGAACTGGGTCGCGTACTCGGGCTTCAGCTCGAAGAAGGAGTCTTTGTCGACGATGCACTGGATGACTTTGCGCATGTCGTAGGCGCGCTGTTCGTTGCCGGGGACGAGGTCTTCCAGCTCCGGCGACTCGCGGAAGGGGTCGTCACCCGTGTCGACGATCGGCGGCTTCGCGCCGTTGTTGGACGGCAGGTAGCTCAGCAGGCGGCGGCACTGTTCCAGGCAGTCCGCGTCGTCCTGCGCGACCAGGTCGCAGCAGCCACTCACCTTCGAGTGGACGTCGGGACCGCCGAGCTCCGCTTCGGTGAAGGACTCCCCGGTGACCGTATGGGTCAGCGCGGGACCGGCGATGTACATGAAGCTCGCCCCGCTCCGGGTCATGAAGATGAAATCGGTCAGGGCGGGAGAGTAGGACGCGCCGCCTCCGCAAGGTCCCAGAATCAAAGAGATCTGGGGCAGCACGCCCGAATAGCTCACCTGCTTGTGGAACATGCGCGCGTAGGCGATGTATCCCCCCAAGGTCTCCTGGGCCCGGACTCCTCCGGAGTCGATCAGCCCGACTACCGGCACGCCCATCGTGTACGCCTTGTCGTAGAGCTTGGCGATCTTGTTGCCGTGCCACTCGCCCACCGTTCCCCCCATCGAGGTGAAGTCCTGGGCGTAGGCAGCGACCCTTCTTCCCTGTACGTCTCCGAAGCCGGTGATGACCGCGTCGCCGGGGACCTTCTTGCCCTCCATGCCGAATTCCCGGCACTGGTGCTCGACGAAGAGATCGATCTCCTGGAACGTGCCCGGGTCAAAAAGGATCCCGAGCCTCTCCCTCGCGGTCAGCTTTCCCTTGTTGTGCTGGGCGTCGACTCTCGAAGGACCTCCGCCCATTTCCAACTCGGCCTTCTTCGCCCGGAATTCCTCGAGCTTCGCCTTCATGACCGCGTCAGCCATCTCCGACTCCTTGTGCGTCGACCCAAGCGGACCCGCAGGTCTCACTACCTGTAGAAGCCTTGCCCCGACTTTTCGCCGAGACGCCCGGAACGGACCATCCTCTTGAGGAGCATGCAGGGCCGATAACGCGGGTCCCCGAACTCGGCCTGCAGGTGCTCCATGATGGCGAGAACGGTGTCGATGCCGAGCTTGTCGGCCCACTCCAGAGGCCCCAGCGGATGATTGAGCCCGAGCTTCATCGCCATATCGATGTCCTTGGCGGAGGCCAGGCCCTGGAAGACGGAGAAGGCCCCTTCGTTGATCATGGGCACGATCACCCGGTAGACGATGTGGCCCGGGGTCTCGTCGAAGACGACCGACGAGCAGCCGAGGCGCCCGGCCACGGCCAGAGCGGTGGCGACGGTTCGAGCGCCCGTGTCCAGGCCCTTGGCGATCTCGAAGAACCGGTTGTTCATGAAGGGCATCGGTTCGTGCATCGTCACGGTCAGGTCCGGCCTGCCGCTCGAGACCCCCAGCTCTCCGGGAGAGAAGAAGGTCGACGTGGCGGCCAGGACCGTCGAGGGCAGGCAAGCGTCCCCCAACCTCCTGAACAGGTCGTTTCCCACCTGCTGGTCGGTGCTCTCGATGGCTTCGACGACCAACTGGGCCCCGGCGACCACCTCATCCCCCTCGGTCAGGGCGGCGCGGTGCGCGACGTCGTACCCGGCTGCGCCCAGCCGCGACGCCAGCGAGGACGCCCTACTCCCCTCGCCCAGCACCACGACCCGCTCGACGGCGAACGGCTCGAATGCGCTGTAGTCATCCGACGGCACCCGTGGGGTGAGCTTCCCGTCGGGGTAGAGATAGAAGCCCTTTCCCGTCCTCCGGCCGAAGTGCCCGGACCGCACCAGCTTCTTCACGATCGGCACCGGGCGCCACTTCGGGTCCCCCCATTCGCGCAGGGCCGTCTCGGAGGTGGCGAGGTGGGGGCCCAGGCCGGTCATGTCCATCAGCTCGAGCGGCCCCATGCGCATTCCGGCGCCCGCGCGAATGGCGGTGTCCACCGTCTGGGCCGGCACGCCCTCCATCAACAGGAACTCGGCCTCGTAGTACCAGGGCCGCGCCATCCGGTTCACGATGAAGCTCGGCCAGTCCTGCACCACGGCCGGGCTCTTCCCGAGGGTCTCGCACACCTTGACCGCGGTCTGCAGCGTGTTTTCGGAGGTCTCTGCCCCGGAGACCACCTCCACCAGGCGCATCAGCGGCACCGGATTGAAGAAATGCATACCGACGAACTTTTCGGGCCGGCCCGACGCTTCGGCCATCTCCGTGACGCAGAGCGAGGAGGTGTTGGACGCGAGGATCGTCTTGGCCGGGCAGGCCCCGTGAAGTTCCCGGAACACCTTCTTTTTCAGAACTAGGTCCTCGGGGACGGCCTCGATCAACAGGTCGCAGTCCGCCACGGCTTCGGCCAGGAGGGAAGAGGTCCCTACCCGGCCGATCGCAGCCTCAGCCTCCGCGGCAGTGCGCTCGCCCTTTTCCACGCCCCGCCGGATGAACTTGGCGATGTTGGCGGTGGCCGCCGCCAGCTGCGCGGGAGCCACGTCGTAGAGGCACACCTGATAGCCCGCCTGAGCGCACGTCTGGGCGATCCCCGACCCCATGGCCCCGGAGCCCACGACCGTGATCTTGGTCACTTCCATCTCTTCTCCCTCCTCGATCGCCGTTCAGGCCACGGCTCGCCCCATGTGCTAGGGATAACCGGGCTCCCGGCCGAAGACCGCCACCGCGCTCAGCGCCGGAGGGCCGCCGAAGTTGTGCGCCAGCCCCAGACGCACGTCCTTGATTTGCCGTTGAGGCGTCTCGGCCCGGCCCTGAAGCTGCTTGTAGATTTCATAGGTCATTCTGAGCCCGCTCGCCGCCACCGGGTGGCCGAAGCACTTCAGCCCGCCGTCGGCGTTCACGGGCAGGCCGCCGTCCAGGTCGAAGAACCCCGACATCACGTCTTCGGGCGCCTTCCCGCGCGGGCTGAAACCGAGGTCCTCGTAGATGGCCAGCTCGGTCACCGTGAAGCAGTCGTGCACCTCCGCGAGGTCGATCTGCGTGCGAGGGTCGGTGATGCCCGCCTGACGGTAGGCCTGCTGAGCGGAGTTCACCATCGAAGGGAAACTCGTCCACCCGAACCCCGGCCTGAATTGGGGCATGCCCGAGTCGATCGCGAGCCCCAGGCCCTTGACGTAGACGGGGTCGCGCCGGAACTCCTTGGCCATGTCGGCACGGCAGAGGATCGCGGCGGCCCCGCCGTCGCTGTTGCCGCAGCAGTCCAGCAGGCCCAGCGGCCAGGCGACGATCGGCGCCTTGAGGGCCTGTTCGATCGTGATCTCGTTGTGGAAATGGGCCTTGGGCGACATGGAGCCGTTGTGATGATTCTTCACGGCGATGCGCGCCAGGACCTTCTTTCCCTCCTCCGGATCGATACCGTACTCGTGGAAGTAGCGGGTGCCGATCATGGCGAAGGAGCCGGGGGAAGACCGGCGCGCCTCGTACACGGGGCTCATCCCCCGGCCCGTTCCGAGACCACCGAACCCCGTGTCCTTGACTTTCTCGACCCCGAGCACGAGCACGACGTCATACAGCCCGCTGGCGACGCCCAGGGCGGCCGAGCGCAGCGCCTCCAAACCCGTCGCACACCAGTTCTCGTTGCGGGAGATCGGGATGTCGTGGAGCTTCAGCGCTTCCGCCGGTACCGTGCCGGAGGTGCCGATGTAGGGGCCGATGCACTGGCCCACCCAGCAGGCCTGAATCGCTTCCGGCCCGATGCCGGCGTCCTCGTAGGCTTCGTAGGCGGCTTCGATCGCCAGATCGTTCAGGCCGGCGTCCCACCGCTCGCCGAACTTCGTGCAGCCCATCCCGATGATCGCGACTTTATCCTTGATGCTTTCCATCAGCGCTCACCTCCACGGACCGGCCGGCACTTCCAGAAGTAGTTGTAGAAGCCGGCGCCTTCGTAGAGACGTCGGAAGGTCAGCTCCACCGGCATTCCGACACTCACCTGCCAGGGATCGCAATCCGTCATGAGCGCGTAGACGCGTGCCTTGCTCCCATCCATTTCGACGACGGTCTGAACGATCGTGGGATCGTCGCCTCGGCCGGCGAGGGTATCGACCGAGTAGGTGAAGACCGTGCCCCGCTGGTCGCTCAGCCGGACCTCTTCGAAGTCGTCCTTGCTGCGGCACGTGTGGCAGACGCGCTGGATCGGAAAAGCCGTCGTGCCGCACTGGCGGCAGCGCGAGGCGCGGCAGCGCAGCGCCGACGCTTCATCCCGCCAGGAGGCGGTGGCGGACGGGTAGAGGCGGAAGGGTTCCCCCGGCGCGATCTCCACGAGGTTTCGTGCCGAGAGGTAGCGCTGGTAGCTCGGCAGCGGCAGTTTGGAGGAGAGGAAGCCCCGGACGCCTCGGCGGCTGCCGGCCTGACGTACCTCTCCGGCCCGAAGCACCAAGGCGTCCGCGCCGTCCCCGTAAGCGACCACGGCGATCACGGCGCCCTTCGGAACGGAGTGGAGGGCATCGCTCAACCCGAGGAGGGCGTGGGCCGCTCCCGCGTCGCCGACCGTGCCCGCGAAGTTGTCCTGCCAGTTCGCGGCAGGCATGCTCAACCCGGTCACGAACCGCTTCTGGGAGGCGACGCTGCCGCCGCTCAAAACGAGCCTGCCGATTTCGCTCGCGGGGAGGTCGGCCCGCTCCAGCGCCGCCCTCAGCGCCCGGTCCACCGCCGGCGCCCACCCCTCGGTCTGGACCCAACGGTCTTCCCAGCTCTGGACGAAGGTGTCCGCGTCCTTGCGCCACACGTCCATCATCGCGTGACAGGAGGAGAAGGAAGACGCCAGCGTCGCCCCGCCCTCCACGTTACGGACCAGCACCGCCGCGGCGGCGTCCCCGAAGGTCTGTTCCTGGTCGGACCGCGGGTAGCCGAGCCTGCAGTCGGCGGCCACCACAAGTGCCGAGCCGACCGCGCCCGCGCTCACGGCGTGGAAGGCGGCGAGCAACGCGTTCGTGCCCGCCCGGAGCGAGTTCCCGAAGTCTGTCGTGGTGACCTCCTCCCGGAGATCGAGCGCGGCGGCGAGGAGCGCCGCGCTCTGCTTCTCGCGGTAGGGAGCCGTGGTCGAGGCGAAGTAGAGGGCGTCGATCTCTCGCCGCTCCGTGCCGGCCAGGCAGTCCGAGGCGGCCTCCACCGCCATGGTGAGGCTGTCCTCGTCGTGGTTCGCCACCGCCCGCTCCCCTCCGAGGGAGCTGCGGCCCCAGGCCTGGGCGATGGCGTCACGCGACAGCCGCAGGACGGGGATGTAGGCACCCGCCGCGACGATGCTCGCTCGTCCCATCACGACTCTCTCCTTTGGTGCGTCCTCGATTCCATGACCCTGCTCGCCTCTCGAAGTGCCGATGTGCCGCCCAACGAGAACGAACGTTCGCACGTCTCAATTGACATGTCAAATACTTTTTCTTGCTCTAGCGTCAATAGATCGTGTCCAATGGTCCTCAAAGAGCCCTTCGTCGCCATCGGGTTCCGGCGGCCTCTCGCGGAGATCAACGCAAGTGTCTGAGAGAAAAGAGGAATGTTCGCCTGCCGCTGCGCAGGCTGTGGAGCGTGTGCCCCCTCGAACGCCCGGCGGCCTGCCGCTCGGCGGAAGCGACGCGAGCGGTTCGGACGACGGCACCCTGGCGCTGGCGAGGCCGGAGCCCGGCGAGACGCCAGGGCCGGCGGAGGGGGAAGGGGCCGAAGAAGGCCGCCATTCCGTGACGGTCGGCGTCTGGCTCGCGCTCGTCGCCGCCTTCGGCTACTCGTTCAAGGCGGTCCTCATCAAGTTGGCCTACCCCATGGGCGTGGACGCGATCACGCTCTTGGTCATGCGAATGGGCTTCGCCCTGCCGTTCTTCCTCTGGCTGGGCTCGCGGGCGGCGCCTCCAGCCGACGCCGAGCCGCTCAAGGCGCGGGACTGGGTGACCTTGACCGTGCTCAGTCTCGCCGGCTACTACGGCGCCGCCATCCTCGATTTCGTCGGTCTGCGGTACATCACGGCGGGGCTCGAACGTCTCATCATCTTTTCTCATCCCACGTTCACGGTCCTCATCGGAGTCTTCGCCTTCGGGCGGGCTTGGAAGGGCCGTGAAGTCGCCTCCCTCGTTCTTTCGTATGCCGGCATCGGTCTGGCTCTCGCCCACGACCTCAGGATCGGCGGCGAAGGAAGGACGGTGCTCGTAGGCTGCGGGTTGGTCCTCGGTTCGACGCTCTGCTATGCGGGCTACCTGGCGGGAAGCGACGGTCTGATCCGCCGCCTGGGACCCTCTCGCTTCGCAGCGGCCGCGGTAGGCATCTCCACGCTCGCCACAGCGGGCCACTTCGCACTCGCCCGACCGCTGGCGACGCTCCTCCAGCCCTGGCCCGTCCTGCTGATCTCGCTCGCTCTGGCGCTCTTTTCGACGGTGATCCCGGTCCTCGCGCTGGTCGCCGCCATCCACCGGCTGGGGAGCAACCGCGCGGCGCTGGTGGGTTCACTCGGTCCGGTGCTCACGATCGGGTTGAGCTGGCTGATCCTCGGAGAGACCGTCTCGCTCGCCCAACTCGCCGGCGCCGCCCTCGTCATAGCAGGCGTACGTGTGGCGGCGCGGGCTTAGCGGGTGGAAACAGAGGCCCAGACCGGGGGGCGGCGCGAGGTGCGGGAGACGGGCCGACGAACGGGGCCTTCGGCGCCCCCTCCCGCTAACCCCCTCCCGCGCTGGGGAGGGGGAACTGACGGCGGAGAGCGGGAGGAGTCAGGCGGCGACGCCGGCGCCGCGCGCCTTGCCCTCGCGCAAGCCGACCAGGGGCCTGCCGTGGGCTCCCATGGGGCAGGGGGAGAGCGCCGCCTCCGCCTCGTCGGGGCGCCGGAGAGCCTCGATCTCGCCCCGAATCCGGGTGCGCTCGCGGGTAAGCTCCGCGAAGAGCGCGAGCAGATCCTCCGACCCGACGTTTCGCCGCGACGGCGAGTTCGCGCAGTAGCAGTAGCGCACGCTTCCGTCGGGGTTGTAGATCAACCCGGCCGTGAACGCGGGGCAGAAGGCATTCGTGCGGGACCGCACGTCCGGCGAGAAGAACTCTTCGCCGACGAGCCCGCAGAGGCGCGCGTACAGCCACTCGCGTTCGGCCCGGGAGAGCCCGTACGTGGTCCCGGTCTCCGCGGCGGTCCCGAAGAGTTCGAGCATTTCGAGGAAGGGGTAGACGTTCCGGTCCAGACAGAAGCGGACGACCTCCGGGATGTGGCGGAAGTTCATCCGCGTCGCGACGATGTCCACGGCGAGGCGGGAGGCGTTCGGAGCGTCCCCGGGCCTCGGGCGGTTGAGGCCGGCGTCCATGAGGAGCTTCAGTTGCCGGGGCACCGTCCACTCCCCCACCCTCGTCCAGTGCCGCGCCCCGCAGTGCCCGGTGTTTCCCGTCATCCGCTCCTGGACGTCCGGGTCCATGGCGTGGAGCTTCCCGATGAGGCTCACGTCGCGCGCGGCGAGTTCCTCGGCCGTCCGTTCCGTCACGCCCAGGAGGTTCGAGAAGCTCGTCCAGAAGAGGCCCCGGCGGTTGGCGTGGTCGATCAGCGGAAAACGCGAGCGCTCCGCCTCGGTTGCCGCCGGGAGCCCCCGGCGATTGAAGAACATCGGGTCCAGGAAGGGCTCGCCCACCGTTGCCGTCCGAACATACCGACCTCCGGCCTCGGCGAACCGGTCGATCACGTCCAGGTGGTCGCGAAGGTTGAGGAAGGCCCCCCGCTCCTCCCGCTCGACGAAACAGAAGCCGCACTCGAGCTGACACTTGCGGTAGCTCGGGCTCGCGGCCAGGGGAATTCCGAGGAGCAAAGGCCGGACGGAGCCGATCGAGTCGGAGACCTCCTCGAGAGAGGGTATCCCGAGGAAATCGGGGAGATTGCGCGAGCTCGCAGCCATCGCTTCAAACCTTCGGTTCGGTCTTCGGTTTTCGGTTTTCGGTTCTCAGTTCTCAGTCTTCGGTTTCCAGTCTTCGGGCTCCTGATAACTGAGGCTTTTGCAGTACCGTAGGGTGGGCTCGGCCCACCATCTTCGGCCGGGCGCTGGTGGGCCATTTCTTCCTCTGCGCTCTCTGCGCCTCTGCGAGATATTCGTCTTTCGTGCTCTTGCTGCGCATTTCCGGAAGGACCGAAAAGATGTCTCTCGCAGAGACGCAGAGGACACAGAGAAGAACAAAACAACTTGTCGCACTTTGCAT
>JACRCS010000042.1 GCA_016218905.1 Deltaproteobacteria bacterium | reverse complement strand
TAGGGCACCGGCGACTTCTGCTTCTCCCAGGTCTTCCCGCCGTTGGCGGTGTGGAGGATCGTGCCCCGGTCGCCCACGGCCCAGCCGTTCTGGGCATCGACGAAGCTCACCGAAGCGAGCGTGTCGTCCACGCCGGTCTTCTGCTTCTCCCAGGTTGTTCCTCCGTCCGCCGTGTGGAGAACCGTGCCCCAGCGCCCCACGGCCCAGCCCTGCGAGGCCGTGGGAAAGCTCACGGAAAAGAGGTCGTCCTGGATCCGCGAGCCCGCTTCCGCCCAGCCGCCCCAGGCGCACGCGAGGAAGAGCAGCAGCGAGAGCCGGCGGAGGCCCCTCCGGCTACGGCGGTTTCGGGCGAGGAGAACAGGGTCTTGTTGGGCAAGTCTCATCTCTGGCCTCTACTCCTTTTCGACGGTGACTCCGCAGCCGGCTTCACTGCCAGTCCTAGAGCATTGTTTGGCCCTGGCGCGAAAAATCGCGTCGCGGTTCTTCCCGGAGGCGCCTCACGAGGGAGCCTCTCCCGGAAGTGCGCGTAGGGGTTTGCGGCCGCGTGGCCCGGTTCTTCACGGCGACGGCAGCGAGCTCTTCGCGGGTGGTCCCGAAGTCGTGGATGTGCCGCCGCGCCCGCATGGTGAAGCCCGCGGGGGTCACCATGCCGAGCTGCGTGTCGAGCTCCGTCTCCCCCTAGTTGAGGAGCCCCATCCCGGGGACTCTCGACGATCCCCGGCGCGAAGAGCGGAAGGTGCCGCGCCTCGCCGGCTGCCGGGTCTTCCGCGCTCAACGCTTCACCTCGTAGCCGGCTTGGACCCGGTCCCACGCGTCCGCGGTGATGCCCTGCTTCCGGAGCTCGGCCTTCTGGACCTTCTCCGTGGCGGTCTTCGGCATCTGCCCCATCACCCGGACGTAGCGCGGTACCATGAAGTAGGCCATCCGGTCCCGGCAGTGCTCGAAGAGCTTCTCCGGTTCGACTCTCTCCCCGGGCTTGGGCGTCACGACGATCAGGACCTCGTCCTCGTTCATGTCGTCCTTGACGGCGATCGCCGCCGACTCGAGCACCGCCGGGTGGAAGTTGACGACCTTCTCCACCTCGTAGGAGCTGATGTTCTCGCCGCGGCGCCGCAGCGCGTCCTTCTTTCGGTCCACGAAGAAGTAGTAGCCCTCCTCGTCTCTCATGGCGTAATCGCCGGTGTGGAACCAGAGGTCCCTCCACGCCTCCACGGTCTGCTCCGGCATCTTGTAGTACTCGAGGAGCATCCCGAAGGGGTCGGAAGGCCGGATCAGCACCTCTCCCGGGACCCCGGGCGCCACTTCGAGGCCGTCGTCGTCGACGAGCTTGACCACGCTCCCGTACGCCGGGCGTCCGATGGAGCCCGCCTTCCGCGGCGACTGGAGCGTGTTCATCAGCGGCAGCCCGATCTCGCTCATGCCGTAACCCTCGAGGACCTGGACCTGGAAGCGCTTCTCCACCGCGGCGAAGAGGTCTTTGGTGCAGCCGGCTCCCATGAGCACCCGCAGCGGGTTGTCGGCGTCGTCGGCCCTGGGCTCGGCCTTCAGAAGGATCGGAAGGATGCCGCCGATGTAGTTGAACTCGGTGCAGCCGTACTTCCTCACCTCGCTCCAGAAGCTCGAGGCAGAGAACCTCTCGGCGAGCACCATCTGGGCACCGCTCAGGAGCGCGGGCATGGTCGAGAGCACCTGCGCGTTGCCGTGGAAGAGGGGCAGGGCGTTGTAGAGGCGGTCCTTCTCGGTGTACTCGGCCGACCGGCTGATGATCTCCCCCATTAACAGGGCGTAGTTCTGCGGGAGCACCGGCCCCTTGCTCGGCCCGGTGGTCCCGGAGGTGAACATGATCGCGAAGGGGTCGGACCAGAGGACCTCCGGCTGCTCGTACCGCCCGTCGTTCTGGGAGAGCTTCCGGAAGTCGACGGCCGGCTTCCCGAGGGCCGGGATCTTCTCGCCGGGAGGGGCGAGGACGACGACCTGCTCGACCTTGGGAACGTCGGCGAGAGCCGGTCCCACCCGATCGAGGTACTGGGACTCGGCGACGATCAGCTTGCAGTCGGCTTTGTCGAGCATGTACGTGAGGACGGGCCCCTTGTGGGCGGTGTTGAGGGGGACCTCCACCGCGCCGAGCTTCGCGAGCCCGAACCAGAGGAAGAGGAACTCGGGGCGGTTGTTCATGACGATGGCGACCTTGTCGCCCTTCGTCACGCCGAGGGCCTGAAGGCCGGCCGCCACGCGGTCGGACTCCCGGTCGAAGTCCTCGTAGCCGAACTCCTGCTCCTTGAAGAAGAAGAACGTGCGGTTGCCGTACCGGCGCACCTTCTCGCGGAGAACGTGCGGGATCGTCCGCTCGTGAAAGACGTCTGCCGAGTACATGCTCGCCTCCTCCTCGATAGTGCCGCCTAGGCGGGCTCCGGCACCGGATAGGGGCCGTAGTACTTGATCACGGAGTCGCTCGGGTGAAGCTTGCGCCAGTCCCGTTCGAACTCGTCGTAGGACTTCGCCCGCGCCTTCCGCTTCTCCCGCATCTGCGCCCGGAGCGCCTCGGTCTTCTCCCGGTCGAGCCGCAGCGTCTGCTCCTCGTAGACCACCTTGTAGACGTTGCGCACCACCCAGGGATTCACCATCCCGTCCCGCAGATCCTTGAGGATGGCCTCGGGGTCGCGCTCCAGCGCGTCACCGTAGCCC
>JACRCS010000570.1 GCA_016218905.1 Deltaproteobacteria bacterium | reverse complement strand
CTCATGCCCGGCTGGAACTGAAATGGATTCATCTTCACGGCAACCCTCCTCTGCGAGCGTTGCCTCGGATTCTACGCGCTGAGTGTGACAGGATCTGTCACACTCCCGCCCCCGGCGGAAGATTAGCGCTAATCAGGAAGCCAATTGGCCGAGAGCGAAGCCGCAGCGGTCTCCGGCCTCGTCGCCCTCTACAAGGCACTGGGCGGAGGCTGGGAGCAGCAAGCTCCAGCGGCAGGGCGCCCGGCCGAGGTCGTCCGCAGTTCCCAAGAGTAACCATCCCCCGTAAAGCGGGGGGCTTTCACTGTGAGCCCCTCAAAGGGGCCAAAGGCAAACCAATCTGCCTGAACGGTCGGGGGACCGTGAGTTCACCGCCAGGCTGGCCGCCGTCCTTCTTCCCTTCAAAGACGAGGTGACCTCGGCCCCGGGTGCGACCCCGAGCCGACCCGCAGCGCGGGATCGACCAGGAAATGCGGACTCCCGTATATGTCAAACTATGACGGCCTCCGCCGGGGGTCTCCCGCTTACGCTAGCGTCCCCACCTCCCGCTTGTTTGTGCCGGAGGCTACCAACCCGCTGGCCGGCCTCCCGTTCCTGCCGCCTCCCGCGTCACGGCTCGCAGACTCGGCACGAAGTCCGTGGACGCCTGCAGGACTTCCGGAGAGATGTTCTCCCCGGAGTCCCGAACCTGGACGGAAAAACCGATGTGAGTCACATTGGCCCAGCACGTATCCCAAGTGATGCTACCGCTGCTTCCTGCGGGCGGGTCCAGTACCAGACCGGGCTTCGGTTGGGGGAAGAAGTTCCCCTGGAACGCGCCGGTGACCGGGCCGCTGCCACCCAGCGTGAGAGAGTACGAGGCCTCGACGCGGCCACCGAGCAGGTCCCCGTTGGGGTCCGCATAGTCGAACCTCAAGGTTACCCTGTCGGGATAGTCCGGAACGCATGTCGCGAGATCGCCGGGAGAGGACTCGAGTACGAGGTTCGAAATGTGCGGGGCAGCTGAGACCGTCGCAGAACCCGGAACCAAGCCAAAACCGTTCCCGCTGCGTTGGAAGTCGGCTACCAAGTCCTGCCCGTTGAACTGAATGCCGCTCATTCGCGTGACCCATTGGGCAATGCCGACCGACCTCGCTCTGGAGAAGCCGCTCGTCTGGCACTTGCCCGCGCTCCCCGCGTTGAAGATGCTCCTGATCTCCGAAGCCGAAAGGGCACGGTTGAAGATGGCGAGGTCGTCGATCAGACCGTACATGAAGGCGTTTCCAGAACCCCCCGAGTAGAGTCCGAATTGGAGGTCTGCCGTGTCCGTGTCCACAAAGGGCGGAAGAGGCTTCGACTCCTCGAGCACACCATTGACATAGATCGAGATTCCCTGAGTGCCCTTTACGGCAGCGAGGTGATACCAAACGCCCGGTCCCACGACCGTACTGCTCCGAACCGTGGTAGGGCTGCCGCCGCCGCATCCGTTGCTGCCGTCGCCTAAACAAAACCAAATGCGATTGTCGCTTTCTTTGAGCAGCCTCCAACCGTCGACGTTATTGCCCCCCTCTCCTACCATCTTGTTAACGATATCCATGTCGCAGCCGGGGCCGAAGCACGGCCCTGCCGGCGAGCCTGCCGGAAAGACGAGCGAAGGGAAGCGGACCCACGCTTCGACCGTGAAGTCATTACCGGATAGACGCAGAGTCGGAGGGTTGCCGACCGTGACATAGGCATCTACTCCATTGAAGTCGAATGCCGAGCCGACTTTGCCCGGAGCGAAGTCCGCGTCACCCAGGAGCGTGCCGTGGTTTCCGCCGGCCATGTCACTGGCCGACTCCTCTGCCGGCCACCAACCGATGAGACCACTCGGCGGCACAACGCACGCCTGCGCCCCAATCTGAAAACCGGCCGAGAGAACGAATAAGACGGTTGCGGCCACTCCGCACTGCACCGCGTGTGAACTCTTGCTCCCCATGCCATTCGCTCCTTCCTTGCGGCCCTCTGGCGACGAACTTGGACAAGCCGCGAGCCTGGCGATACGTCTCGTCATTTATACCGGATAGGTACTCACAGATAGCTCACAGCCCGGAAAGGAAATCCGGGAAGGGCTGGTGGGGCAGTAGTTACCTAGGAGCCGGACGTGTCCGCGCCCTGCCATGGGCTATATTCAACTAGGACGCTACGTCCTCCATGCCCGGCCCGTCCCCCTGCCCGGCCCAAGTCGGCGGCTCTCCGGGCTTCGCCGTCATCGCGAGGCCCGAAGGGCCGTGGCGATCCAGGAAGGTCCGAACCGCCCGAGGGGCTGGATTGCTTCGCTTCGCTCGCAATGACGACGGGACGGTGGTTAGCCGACGATCCGGTCATACAGGTCCTGCCATTGCGGCTTGCACAGGTCGGCAGGTCTCCGGGCTTCGCCGTCATCGCGAGGCCCGAAGGGTGCCCTGTCAGCCGGTCAGATCTCTCGAGATGACGAGCCGCTGCACCTCGCTCGTGCCCTCGCCTCGTCCAGAGCGTCAAGCCGGAAAGAGCGGAAGCCCAGGAGGAGAAGTGTCGAAGGCAAGGGAACCGGGCTGCCGTCTTGGGAGAATCCGCCCTCGGAGGTGATCCAAGCGCCCTCCGGGAGCTGAAAGCTCAGCCTGGCCGTGTTGGAGAAGTCCACCGAAACGTTGCCGCCGTCCCATCCGTATCCCCACGCGGCCAGCGTCGCCCCGAGTTCGAACGGTTCGTTCGGGATGGCGTAGTAGACCATGGCCTGCGTGGTGTTGATCACGAGGTCGGCCGCCTCCGCGCTGGGCAGAAGGTCCTGAGCGAGTCCAGGGTCGCCGAACGTCAGCAAGTTGTTCGAGAGCCCCGCGTCGCGGTGGAGAGCCCCGGTGACCGACATGGTCGCAGTCAGCCACGTGGCTTCGTTGCCGTGGAACGTGAAGCGGTCCTGGAAGATAGCGCCGGCTCTTACCTCTGCCCCGCGGTCCGGCGCCACCCCGGTCGAGAAGGTCGCCACGGACGCGCGGAGGGTTCCGGTCGCCAGATCGACGTCCGCCCGGGCCCTCCCGAGCGAAGTCGAGACGCTGGCGGAACTACTCGGCACGGCCTCCTGATGGTCGATCAGGAGGTTTTCTCGCGTATCGCTGATGAAAGCTTCCGAAACGGCGAGCGGATCCGGAAAGGCATCAGTGCAAACGAGGAAGACCAGCGCGCTGACGGCAGGAAGAACGCGGAATCTACCGGGGATTTTCGAGCAGCACCTTCTCATTGCGGATCCTCCTTCCCGTACGTACGGGCAATTCGCCCCTGCGCAAATACGTGCATTCACACGAGCGCCAGGATGCTCTTCCCGAAAAGGAGGTCCTGCATGGACCACGACGACAGATCGTCGTGAGTCTTGGACTTGACGGTTCCACTTTGGGTTGTGCCTGTGCCCCGGTTCATCTCCTCGCACGTCTCGGCCGGCGCCCCCCGAGCTTCCGCCAGAATGGCAAACGCTCCGTACCCGATGACCGGAGCACCACAGCCCCAGATCCGCCCCAAAGACGCTGCTCCGCAATAGTGACAAAACGAAAAGTGCCCCGGCAAGGGTCGCGGCTCAGGTCGACGGCGCGTCCCGCCCGGCGATCTGCGAGGGCGTCAGGGCAGGCAGTCCGACCAACGGGTAGGATCAGTTTCCTGCCCGCGTTCTCCTTCCAGCAGCCGTCCGGGGACAGGCACCGGGCCTACGTCCTTGAGCGAGCAAGAGCTATCCGCCTGTCCCCGAACAGACCCTTTCCTTCACCTCGTCGTCAACAGCTATCCGCCTGTCCCCGAACGGGCACTTCGCCCATGGTGCCCCTTCGGTGCTGCATCTGGTCCCGTGCGCCCGGTCGGGATCTTTTCCTGTGAAGAAAAAAACTTTCATCAGAGTATTGCACAAGCGCACATGAAAGGGTAGAGTCAGTCGGGAGCAGCGCAAACACCTCTTCGGCCGTTGTTCCGCGCGCCCGGCCGGAGGGCGTCCCCCGGGCCGCGGCGCCAGGAGGTCCCATGGCAGTCAACCTCGACAAAGTGGAAGAGATCGTAGCGAGACACGGGGCCAAGGCCGAGATGGCCATCCCGATCCTCCAGGAGGTCCAGGCGGAGTTTCGCCACATCCCCGCGGAGGCGATCGAGAGAATCGCCGAGCGGACCGAGATGTCGGAGTCCCAGCTCTACGGCGTCGCGACCTTCTACTCCCAGTTCCGGCTCGAGCCCTCGGGGAAGAGAGTCATAAAGGTGTGCCACGGCACCGCATGTCACGTGGGCGGCTCCGAGGGGCTCACCGAGGCCATCGAACAGCGCCTGGGGATCAAGATCGGGCAGACCACGTCGGATATGGAGTATACGCTCACCTCCGTGGCTTGCGTCGGGTGCTGCTCGCTCGCGCCGGTGGTGATGGTGGAGGGAGACAAGACGTACGGCCGCCTGGACCGCAAGAAGGCGGTCGCGGTGGTCGATCACCTGGACCGCTGAGACCGCCGTGAAGCCCGTGGCCGCGCCCAGGAAGACCGTCGTCGTGGGGATGAGCACCTGCAACATCGCGGCCGGCGCCCAGGAGGTCTACGACCTGTGCCGCGACAGGACCGATCGAGGGCCGACTGCGGTGGACCTCTCGGTTACCGGCTGCTTCGGCATGTGCTATTGCGAGCCGCAGGTGCGGGTGGTCGACGAGGACGGGACGAGCCGCCTCTACGTGAACGTGCGGCCCGCCCGAATGGCCAAGATCTGGGAAGAGGACGTGGCGGGCGGGCGGCCCAGACTCGAGTGGACGGCCGACTTCGCCCAGGGGGAGGTCCGAGACTTCTTCGCCAAGCAGAAGCGGATCGTGCTGGCGAACTGCGGGCGGATCGATCCGGAGAGTCTCGAAGACTACCTGCGCGTCGACGGCTACGAGGCGCTCCGGCAGGTCGTCGCAGGGGGCACGCCGGAGGCGCTGATCGACGCGATCACCCGCTCGGGTCTGCGCGGCCGGGGCGGGGCGGGCTTTCCCACCGGGCTCAAGTGGAAGTTTGCCAGGGAGGCTGCCGGCACAAAGAAGTACGTGATCTGCAACGCCGACGAAGGCGACCCCGGTGCCTTCATGGATCGGACCACTCTCGAGAGCGACCCCCACGCGGTGCTCGAAGGCATGGCCCTCGCGGCCTTCGCCACGGGGGCCGACGAGGGCTACGTCTACTGCCGGGCCGAGTATCCCCTCGCCGTCCGGCGGCTGCGCACCGCGTTGGCCCGCGCCGAGGAGGCGGGATACCTGGGGGAGCGGGTCCTCGGCGCGGACTTCCGGTTCCGAGTTCACCTCAAGGAGGGCGCCGGAGCCTTTGTATGCGGGGAGGAGACGGCGCTCCTCGCCTCCATCGAGGGGCATAGGGGAACCTGATTAGCGCTAATCTTCCGCCGGGGGCGGGAGTGTGACAGATCCTGTCACACTCAGCGCGTAGAATCCGAGGCAACGCTCGCAGAGGAGGGTTGCCGTGAAGATGAATCCATTTCAGTTCCAGCCGGGCATGAGCT
>JACRCS010000569.1 GCA_016218905.1 Deltaproteobacteria bacterium | reverse complement strand
GCCGACACGTTCTACCTGTCCTTCAACCGCAACGCAGGCACGGCGGTGCCTGGCCTCGGGGCGGTGTACGACGAGGACATCGTCCTCTACAACGCAGGAACCTGGAGCCTCTACTTCGAGGGATCTGTATACGGGCTGGCCGCAAGCAATGGCCAGGACATCGACGCCTTCGACATCGCCGGAGGGGTCCTCTACTTCTCGACCTTTGGCAGCGTGGCGGTTCCGGGCGTGGCAGGTCCGTACGACGACGCCGACATCTATGCCTGGGACGGGGGTGCCGCCTTCCGCCGGGTATTCGATGCCTCAGCGGCGGGGCTGCCCGCGACCGCGACCATCGACGGCCTGAAGGTGGTCGACGCCGACACGTTCTACATGTCCTTCAGCGCCGACCTTGGCACCGCCGTCGCCGGCCTCGGGGTCGTCCAGGACGAGGACGTCGTCCTCTACGATGCCGGGACCTGGAGCCTGCACTTCGACGGGTCCGTCTACGGGCTCGCCGCAAGCGGCGGGCAAGACATCGACGCCTTCGATCTCCTTCCCTAGAGGACAGGAGGATGCCCGTGAACGCGTTCACCGGACGGATCGCCTCGGCTCTCTTCCTCGGGATGCTTCTCGCCTGGCCGCCGGGCCACGCCGGCGGCGCAGTCTCGCGGGATGCGGGGGAGGAGCCGAGCGTCCAGGGGGAGGGGTCGAGCATCCGCGACCGCTGGGGCGTGGACGTCCTCGCCATCCGCCGGACGGCCGGCGGCCGCATGCTCGACTTCCGCTACCGGGTCGAGGACCCCGAAAAGGCGGTGCCTCTCTTTCAGCGCCAGGCCAAGCCGCGTCTGATCGACCACGCGAGCGGAAGGGCGCTGGCCGTTGCGGACATGCCCAAGATCGGGCCGCTCCGCAGCTCCGACACCCCAAAAGCCGGAAGGATCTACTGGATGCTCTTTGCGAACACAGGGAGTCTCGTCAAGTCGGGCAACAAAGTCACCGTGGTGATCGGGGACTTCCGGGCGGAGAACCTTCTTGTGGAGTGAAGGGCAGGCTGGGGAGGCGGCCTCTTGGGCAGGCGGCTTCCCGTTCGAGTGGAGGAGCTGTACTTCGGATTCGTCTACTTAGCCGTGGGTGAGAAGACACGAGGGTCCGTTCGGGGACAGGCGGATAGCTCTGGGTTGCCATTCCAGAGCTAAGCGGGCCACCCCCTTTGGAGTGGCCCGCCGTCGAGCGTCCGGGAATAGGCTACCTCACGCGCGGTGCCGCCCAGCGCGCTTCGCGACCCCGCCGAGTGCGGTGAGCCCGGCGCAGAGGAGGGCGAGGGTTCCCGGTTCCGGGACAGGGTTCGGGTGAAGAGGCAATTCCCCATGCCTCTTCTCCTCACAGAAGCCCTGGCGTTCAGAGATTGCCTCTTGTGGTGGAGGAAGACTCTCTGAGCGTATCGAGCCGTCCCTCACTTCACCTTCACGTCTGGTCAGGGACTCTTGAGTACTGTCAGTCGCAGGCGTAGGCGTTTGTGCCTACAGAGCGACTGAATGTAGTCCTACAAGCGTAAGATAAGTCCGACGTGACAATAGGATTCATCCTGCTTGCGGCCCTTCTGCCTTCTGCTACGGGTTCTTTGTATGGAATTGGCGTTGGAGCGCTGAACGTCCGATCGAAGAGCACATCGAAGGGCGCGAGGCTTCCGTCCAGGGAAGACAAACCTCAGGAGGTAAGGGCCATGAGAAACCCGTCTTCGAAAGCACTCATCGTACTCCTCGCAGTTCTTCCCCTTGCATCGTGCGGCGGAGGAGGCGGAGGAGGGACCCCCCTGCCGGCCGTGGACACGGTCGCGGTGCAGGGAACCGTTGCGCCGCCCGCGGCCAGGTTGGGCGCCCAGGCGGCCGCGCCTGGGTTGCCGCAGCAGGTCGGCGTCGAGCTCGTGAACGAAGCGGGTACCACGGCGGCTGACGACGTCGTGGCCCCTGCGACCGATCCTGCGTTCGCCCTCACCGTGCCCGCCGGCCACGAGTACGTCATGGTTTTTCGCGACGCCCAGACCGGACGTACCTTGGGAGTGCTCGAGGCAACCGCGACCCCGGGCGGGGGGTTCTCGCTCCCGGCCGGGGCCGCGGACGTGAACCTCGGGACGGTGGCCGTCGATCCCCGCACCGGCACCGCCACCTGTCCGGCAGCTGCAACTCTCCCTGAACCCGGCGCGGGTGCGGCTATCGAAGACGACGCAGACGATGACGGAGTCCCGGACGTCGCCGATGACTCGACGGACGAGGACGACGACGGGACGCTCGACATCGACGATGACTTCGCGTTCGAGAGCGCTGCCTCAGCAGATACGGACAGCGACGGAATGCCCGACGCCTTCAACCCGGATGCCACGCCGCAAGAAATCGAGGACTCGGGCCTCGTGACGGACGATGACGACGACGGCGACGGGCACGTCGATGTAGACACGGACGGGGACGAGTTGGGGGATAGTGTCGATCCGGACGACGACAACGACGATCTTCCCGACGACCAGGACCCGGACGACGACAACGACGGAACGCCGGACGATCAGGAACCGCCGCCGGCACCCTGAGCTCTGAACCTTCCAGCACTCGAGCAGGAGCCCCGCAGGTCGGGGCTCCTGACGCACAGCGGGGTCATCGGACCGAAGGAGTTCGTCTCGCGCTGTTATCGGCTCCTCGAGAGCCACTTCACCTGCCGTCACGAGAAGCGACCGAGGGCGGTCACGGGCTTGGGGGGCGTGCACTCGCTCAAGCGACTTCGGAGACGTAGGCCCGGCGCGTGACTTGTCTGTCCCCGGGTGGCTGGTCGACTTGTTCCTCGCCTGTGGCACCCTGGGAGCAGGACGCCGAGAGTCCGCTTCACCGCAGCAGCGGCGGCGTCCCCAGGTCCTCGGGTGCTTTCACGCTTCGACGGCGAGGTCGAGATGATCGAGATAGCGGCCGGCACGAAGATCGGCGACCTGCTCCGGGAGTATCCGTTCCTCGAAGAGTACCTGGTGGCGAAATCGCCGAGGTACCGAGGGCTTCGAAACCCCTTGATGCGCGCGACCATGGGCAAGGTGGCGACGCTCGAACGGGTGGCGCAGGTCGGAGGGTTCGAGCTGGGCGGTTTCCTCTCCGACCTGGAACAGGAGGTGCGTAGGACGGGCGAGCAGGGGAGGGGCGTGCAGGGGGAGGAGCGGGTTCAGCGCTTAAAGGAGCTCCTCGTCCGGCTGCATCAGGGGGCGGACCCGGACGAGATCAAAGAGACCGTCCGGCCTCTCGTCGAGGGCCTCGATCCGACTGAGATCGTTCGGATCGGACAGGGTCTCGTCGACGCCGGCGTCCCCGAGGTGGAGGTGAAGAAGCTCTCCGACATCCACTCGGAGCTCTTCCGGAAGGCCCTCGAGGCGACTCCTCCTCCCGAGATCCCTCCCGGACACGCGGCGGAGCCGTATCTGCTCGAGAACCGCGCGGCAGAGGCGCTGCTGGACCAGCTGGAGGGGCTTCTGGGCCGGACGGCAGAGTCCCCTCAGTACCCGGGTTTCGAGTCTCTCCACGACGCGACCTTGGCGCTCGTACGGTCGCTTTCGGAGATCAAGGTCCACTACCAGCGCAAGGAGCACCAGCTCTTCCCCCTCCTGGAGGCGCACGGCCTCCCCGGGCCTCCCCAGGTCATGTGGGCGGCCCACGACGAGATCCGCCGTCAGCTCCGGGAAGCCGTGGCCACGCTCGAGACGGGCGCGGCCGCGGAGGCGGTCCCCGCGGTCCGCTCGCTCGTCGGCCTCATCCGGGAGATGATCTACAAGGAGGAGCGGATCCTCCTCCCCATGTGTCTCGACACCTTCAGCGAAGAGGACTGGAGCCGCGTCGCGCAGGGGGAGGCCGAAATCGGGTACGCGTGGATCGGCCGGGTCACCCCGGAAGTCGCCCATGCTCGTCCGCCGGCCGCCGAAGGCAGCATCCGCTTTGCGACGGGGAGTCTCGCCCCCGAGCTGATCGGGCTGATCCTCGACCGGCTGCCCCTCGAGCTCACCTTCGTGGACGAGAAGGACGAGGTGGCTTACTACTCCCACGGCTCGGACCGGGTGTTCCCCAGGAGCCCGGGGATTCTCGGCCGCGCCGTCCAGAGATGCCACCCGCCCCAGAGCCTGGCCAAGGTGGAGAGGATCCTCCGCGACTTCCGTGCCGGGCGGCGCGACGAGGCCGAGTTTTGGATCCGCTTCCAGGAAAAGCTCATCCATATCCGGTACTTCCCCGTCCGGGGGAGCGACGGCACGTACCGGGGGACGCTGGAGGTCGTCCAGGACGTGACGGCCATCCAGACACTCCAGGGGGAGCGGAGGCTCCTGGACGAGGAGTAGGAGCATGACCAAGGCGGGTCCGGCGCGTCTTGACGCCGCCACCGCCAGGCGGGTAGCCTTCGTCCTCTCGGAGGGCGATATGGGGAACGCGGACTTCGACAGTGAGGCCGCACGAGCTGGAAGGTTCCAGCACGTGCGGCTTCTTCTTTTCGTGGCCGCGGCGTCAGCTTTGTAGCCTTGTAGGGTGGGTCTGGACCCACCACTCCAACTGACGCGCGGCAGTTGCGGAAGATTCGCTGGAGAGTCGATGCCCAATTACCGGAGGGCGAACACGGCGGGCGCGACGTACTTCTTCACCGTCGTCACGTACGGTCGGCAGCGCTGGCTTTGTGAAAAGGAGGCACGGGATGCTCTTCGGGGGGCGATCAGGGAAGTTCGTGCTACTCGACCCTTTCAGATCCGTGCCTTTGTTCTCCTGCCGGATCATCTCCATTGCCTCTGGACCTTGCCCGAAGGCGATGCGGATCTCTCCACTCGGTGGCGCTTGGTGAAGAGTGGGACGACGAGACGCTTGACGGAAGGGGGTCTGGCTGCGGCCCTGGAGTTGCACCCGGCGTCGGCTTCGCGGAAGCGTAGCGGCGAGTGCACCCTATGGCAGCGCCGATTCTGGGAGCACCAGATTCGTGACGAGCGCGACTACAGCTCCCACTGCGATTACGTGCATTATAACCCGGTGAGACACGGGCTCGTTCGCGCTCCTCAGGACTGGCCGAACTCCACCTTCCACCGCTACGTGGAGCAGGGAATCTACTCTGGCGATTGGGGAGCGGAGCCGATGTCGTTCGCCGACATGGTGGGGCGGGAGTAGGGGGGCGGCGACGCTGGACGCTCTGGCGGTTTGCCGAGGCAGACTGGAATGGTGGGTCGCGACCCACCCTACGCGGCTGGCTTGAGCGGGGAGAAGAGATCAAAGAGAGCAAAGGCCTCGCCGGAGGGAGTCTGGCCGGCAACCTACGTGCCCGTGGAGCTGTGGTGCAGGTTGACGCCAAGGCTCCGTTCTTGGACAGCAGTGATTCTGCTAGGGAGGATTGAAGTGACGTGGCTTCCTTGGATTGTACTGGCTGTTTCCATTGTGGGAGCATCCTACTCCCTTCTCATCTACCCCATGGTGCTGTGGCTTCTCGCCCGAACCACGGTGCGCCGCGACCTTCAGTCTGAAACTAGCGATTTGCCTCGATTCACCGTGATTATCCCGGCGCATAACGAAGAACGCGTGATCGCTGCCAAACTACAGAACACCTTGGGTGCAGCACGATTTACCGGTACTGCCTACCAGATAGTTGTCGCTGCTGACGGTTGCACCGATCGCACCGTTGAAATCGCACGCTCCATTCCTGAAGTGGAAGTTGTCGAAGTTGAGAAGCGGGGCGGCATCGTCGGTGCGTTCACCGCTGGCTTTGCTCGGGCTAAGCACGACATCATCTTTTTCAGCGACGCCGATATCCTGCTCGACCAACACGCGTTCGCTGCGATGCTGCGCCATTTTGCGCATCCGACGGTCGGTGGAGTGTGCGGTTCGACTCGCATGGCAATTCGTCCGGGTAGCGGGCTGACAGCAGAACGGGTGAATGTCGCATACCGGCGTTGGGTCCGTTTGCGGCAAAGTATCGTTCACTCAAGCATTGGCGCTGACGGTGCAAACTGGGCCCTACGTCGCGAGCTCGTGCGCTTCCCGAAAGGCCAACTTGCCGAGGATCTGGTCATGCCTCTCGAGGCGATTCACTCTGGCCTGCGTTTTGTGTACGAGCCAGAAGCAGGCGCCTTGGAGACATCACCCTGGAGTGTGAAGGACGAATATTACCGAAAGGTTCGCACCATTGCGGGCGGGATCCAGGCTGCGTTCTACTGCCAGTGGATGTTCACAAGACAACATGCTGCTACAGGCTTCCACTACGTGTCCTGGAAGCTCTGCAAGTACGCTATTCCTATATGGGGCGTTCTGGGGTTCGCCGGAGCCCTTGCAATCCCGGCGCTTGCGTGGCCGGCTGCCCTTCTGATCGCAGTCCTCGTCACCCTTAGCGTTGTGGGGAGGGTCGCGGGGCGGTTTGTGCCGGGTCCAATGAGTTCGTTGCTCGCTGTGCCTTGGTATGCGCTTGTCGCCTCGGCAACGCCGCTCGCCGCGCTGTGGTTGGCGATCCGCCACCGATCCGAAGTTCGCTGGCGGATGGCCGCTCGATAGGGAGAACTCTGGTTCAACGGCGAAGGCCCGACGTCGCGTCTCCCCGTGTATGTTTCGTCAAAGTCCCGGACCACTGGTGCTCGCTCACCTAACACGTGCAGACGGGCAACCCCGCCTTGTGGGCTGGGTCTGGACGCACCCCCCCAACGCTCCGGGCAGCGGAGCACGCCACCGGCGTATGCACGGTGAGCGACGAACGCATTGACGCGCGGCAGTTGCGGAAGGAATGGTGGGTCGCGACCCACCCTACCCGGTTGGCGCCGAACTCGCCGGCGGAGCTCGTCAGACCCGGCCTTTCTCCTCCAGGTACCCTTGGATGCCTCGCAAACTGTTCACGGCGAAGTAGCGCTCCCGCTTCGCGACGTCCTCCGGGAGCCGCGTGAAGCCCGAGAGGCAGGGGTCCTTGGCCGCAAGTTCCTCCAGCGCCCTCTCTTCCCAGCCCTCGGGAAACTCCGGGCCGTAGCCGGCGATCACCTCCATCCAGCGCTCGAGCTGGGAGAGGGCCGCTCCGACCACGCGGGCCGGCTCGTCCGAGTGCCCGTAGTGCCCGAAGCAGAGGCGCGAAGCCGCGAGGCGGCTCACCTTCTCGAGCGAGCCCCGGTACGTCTCGTAGATGAAGACCGGCGGGGTGGCGGGCCGAAGGTCGTCCTCCTCGCCGAAGGGGCTCCTGGTGCCGGCCGCCTCTCCGGCAAAGAGTGTCCCGTCTGCCACGTAGCAGACGTGGTGCGGGGCGTGGCCGGGGGTCTCCAGCGCCGCGACCTCAAGGCCCTGGAAGGAGAACGCGGGGAGGAAACGGATCCTCCCCTCCGGGATCGGCGCGATCTCCCCGTACGCCTCCGCAAGAGAGCCGAGGACCTTGACCGAGCCGGCCCAGAGCTTGCTCGGTTCAACCGCGTGGCGGACGCCCTCCGCGTGGCAGACGACCCGCGCCTCGGGGTAGCGCTCCAGGAGCAGACCCGCGCCGCCCGCGTGGTCGATGTGGATGTGCGTCAGCAGGATCCACTCGACCGCCCCGACCCCGAGCTCTTCCAGCGCGGCCAGGAGCCTCGGAACGGTCGACCGCGGCCCGGGGTCCACGACGAGCGCCCGGCCACCGCGCTTCCACACCCACGAGCCGAGGAAGCCGCGGAACCCGTCCAGCGGCAGATCGAGATTCACGAGATAGAGCTCTTCGGAAATGCGCTGCACTGCCATCGGCTCTCCTTTCGGAGAATGGCTCGGTGGGTCGGGAGGGGAGGGGGCGTCCCCGAGGGGAGCGGGAGCCCGCCTATCGGTATGCCATGGCCCGGCGTTCTTCCTCCAGGGACCGGAAGAAGGCTTCCTCCTCGTCCGTGAGGCCGGACCGGCTCGGTCCCGAGGGGATGTCTGACCCGTGCCGCTCGACCAGGACCACGCGGGAACCGTCTGCCCCCTCGACTGTTCGAGCTCTCAGGAGCAGGACGTGCGCGGCCGCCAGCCCTCGCACGGCTCGGGCGAACTCCGGCGTGAAGGCGCTCGCCAGGACGACCAGCCGCGGGATCGGAGGCGCTTGCCACCGGCACTCGGGGTACTTGCGGCGAAGCCACTCGCCGGCGTGCCCGAGGGCCCCGGCCAGGGTCGCGAGACGAAAGAGCGCGGCGTCCTCGGCCTCCTCGAGGGCGTAGACGATCGTGGAGCGTCCCTCGCCGTCGATTCCCAGAGCGGGGATCTCGTAGCCTTCCGGCAGGCGGGGTTTCGAAGCGACGAACTCGAACCCCGGGGCGAGGAGTCCCGGATGGGCCAGAGCCCAGCCCACGGGGTCGTCCAGGGGCCGTTCGGCGACGACCACGAAGGTCTCGTCCGTCACGACCGTTCCAGGACCTGGCGAAGCCGATTCGAGCCGGCGGGCGCGGCCCTCTTGAGGCGTCGCTCGGCCAACGCCTGCAGGCGATTGGCGGCCCCTTCCGGCCCGGCCGCGTACCAGAGGGGGACGCGGCGATGGAGGAAGCGGATGGCAGCTTCCGCGAGGCGAAGCGGCGCGATCTGGTCCCAGAGATCTCCAGTCGTCGAGCGGTAGAGGACGGCCGGACCGGGCTCCCCTTCTGCGCTCGACGCGCCCTTGAGAACCCGGAAGGCCCCGGCCATGGATCCCACCCGGCCGTCGGTCAGGATTGCTGCGGCGTCGCACGCCCGAAGGAGCGAAAAGGCTTCGTCTCCCGAGCTCGCGTCGAAGCGCAGGATCACCATCCCTAATTCGCCGGGACTCCCGATCCGGCCTGCCAACTCGGACCCCGTCAGGAGCTCGCCGGGCGCGGCCGCCCCGATTCGAAACCGGGGGCCTTTCGCCCAGGCCTGGAGCAGGGGCAACCCCCGCCGGCGGAGGCGGTGCCCGATCCAGTCCAGGAAGACCTCCCCGTCCGCGCCCGTCACGTTCCAGAGCGCCACTGAAAACAAAGTAGCGCCGGCGGTCGGGGCGGGGTTGCCCTCTTCGCCCGCGCGTCTTTCGGTGTGCGCCGAGAAGTAGAGACGCGAGAGGTCCGCCACCCGCCGTTCCCTGTCGGGCTCGGCCGCGCTGCCGCCCCCCGGGAGCACTTCGCGGATCACGAGCCGGCGCCTCCCACGAGCACGAGGGAGTTGCGGAATCCCTCCCTGCCGTAGGCTTTCACCTCGTTTGCAGGGTCTTCCAGCCAGTCGCCGTTCACCACGAACCGGTATTGGTAGGAGCCCGGTTCGAGGCGAAGCCGCAGCACCCACGTCCCGGTCACTTCGTCGAAGCGCATGGCGCCCCGGGCCGGGTCCCACCCGTTGAAGTCGCCCGCCAGGGCGACTTCCGCGCGGGCAGGGGCCACGAAACGGAAGGCGACCTCGCCGCCGCGAACAACCGGCCCGAGGGGCCCATCGGGCGCACGGAAGAGACCCGCGGGGGCTCTCGCCAGGAGCTCGCGAGCCACGCCGAGGTGCTCCTCGTGGAGCCGCGAGCCCGGAAACGCCTTCCCGATGGGCTTTCCCTGGGCGGCCGCTTGCCTCGCCACGACCGACGCGTGGATCCGGGTCGTGAAGATCTCCTCGCCGAAGCTCTCCTCGAGCCGCTGGCGCATCTGTCGGGCGAACCGGGTACGGTCGTCGTACATCGTGCTCAGGGGCCGGACGGGCAGCTTGCGCGCCGTGTTGCGCTCCACGAGTTCGACCGTGTCCAGGAGACGGCCCAGCCCGTGGAGAGAGGGCAGCGAGGCGTCGACCGGGACGAGGACCTCGTCGGCGGCCACGAGCGAGTTGATCGTGAGGAAACCGAGCGCCGGCGGGCAATCGACGATCGCGTACGAGTAGGATGCCGCGGCCGTCGCCAGAGCGTCCGAGAGCCGAAACTCCCTCCTGGGCTTTCCCTGGAGTTCCTGCTCGACGGAGGAGAGGAAGACGTTCGAGGGGGCGAGATCGATGCCGTCGGCGCACGTTCGGATCACGGCGCGAAGGCTCTTCCCGGAGTCGGAGAGGACGTCGTGAATCGTCTCGGCCACAAGGTCGGGGTCGAGTCCCAGGAGAAGGGACGCGTGCCCCTGCGGATCCATATCCACCAGGAGCACCCGATGGCCCAGTTCGCCGAGGGAAGCCGCCAAATTGACCGAGGTCGTAGTCTTTCCGCAGCCCCCTTTTTGGTTGGCGACCGCAATCGTCCTCATCGCTCCTCCTTCCACGCATGCTGCGCACCGGAAGAAAACCTGGCGCCGAGCCGGCGGGCTCCGGATGGGACAAGGCGATCGCCGATCGCCGATCGCCGGCGACTTCGTTCGAGCGCCGCCGAAAGGACCTGAGAGGGCGGTTCGTAGAACGGACGCTAGCGAGCGAGTCCTTCTCTTGTCAAGGAGAAAGGCGAGTTGGATTTCGGGTCTGTGGGAGCGGCTTTTCAGGCCGCGCTGGTTTTGGCCGGATCGGCCTGCGGCCGAGATCGTGGTCTGGAGACCACTCCCACAAGAT
>JACRCS010000583.1 GCA_016218905.1 Deltaproteobacteria bacterium | reverse complement strand
TCCTGCGGGCGGATGCGGTGGGCATCTGCGAGCTGCCGGCCTATGCCGTCTACTCCCACGCCAGGCACAACGGAGAGCCCGTCGAGCTCGACCACAAGTACGCCATAGCCCTCTTGGTCGACCAGGACTGGCGCACCGCTTCGGCTTCCAGCGGCCACGACTGGATCAGCAACTCCATGAGCTTCGTCGCCTACTCCGCCGCGGCCTTCATTGCCTGCATCCTCGCCGACTACATCCGGCGCCTCGGGTACCCCGCCAGGGCCCATCATGCACGCAATTACCAGGTGGTGGTGCCGCCCATCCTCCTGTGGGCAGGGCTCGGCGAGATGTCCCGAATCGGCGACGCGGTCGTGAATCCATTCCTCGGGCCTCGGTTCAAAGCCTCCGTGGTCACCACGGACCTCCCGCTGGAAGTGGACCGACCCATCGATTTCGGGCTCCAGGACTTCTGCAGCAAGTGCAAGAAGTGCGCGCGCGCCTGCCCCGCCCGCGCGCTGAGCGACGGCGGCAAAGAGACCCACAACGGGTATGAGAAGTGGCCGACCGACGTCAGAAAGTGCACCTCGATGAGGGTCGGCAATCCAAGAGGGTCAGGCTGCGGGACCTGCATCAAGGTCTGCCCGTGGAACAAACCCGCTACGCCCCTCCACCGGGCCGTCAACTGGACGGTGAGGAACGTCCCTGCCGCGCGCAGGATCGCGATCTGGGGCGACGATCTCCTGGGCTACGGAACGGCCCACCCGGAACGGAAGTGGTGGCTCGACCTCGAGGAAGTCGACGGCGTCCTGAGAGTGCCGGGGCCGCCCGGGAAGGGAGACTGACCGGCCGTGCCTGGCCTCCAGACCGTGCGACGGTCGTTCGGCACGGAAGGAGTGTGCGGGTTTCCACCGAGTTGGAGTACCTGGTCAAAGCCGGTCTGATGCGTGTCGCCGGCAGACCGCCGAAAGACCTGGGGATCCGGGGAGACAAGTTCGAAGCAAAGGAGAGGGAATGTACGAAGAACTTTTCGAGCCCATAAAGATAGGAGCCGTCGAGATCAAGAACCGGATCGCCGAAGCCCCCATGAACCAGCAGGGCGACCGGTTCGGGCACCCCACCAAGCAGTACATCTGTGCCCACAATGCCCGAGCGCTGGGCGGATTCGGGCTCATCATCGCCGGCGCGATCCTGACCGACAAGTCCGCCCACGAGGAGTATCCGTTCATCCCCTACCTGTACCCGGGCTGCAACACCGTCGGCTTCTGGGGCGACTTCACCGACAGCATCCGATCGCAGGGCACCGACACCAAGGTGTTCGCGCAGATGTGCATCGGCATCGGCCGCCAGGGGGCGAGGCCCGGGTGCCGGGCGCCCTCCGACCTGCCCGTCGACCCGGCCGAGCTGATGAGGAACGAGCCCGCGGCCGCGCGGGCCTGGTTCCCCTACTTCACGAGCAACTTCGCCAAGCACCTGGGCAAGTTGAAGATGTCCGAGTTCACCATCGATCAGATCAAAGAGGCGGAGCACCGCTTCGTCCGTTCCTGCGAGCTGGCCATCCTGGCCGGCTTCGACGGAATCGAGATCCACGCCTGCCACGGCTATCTGATGCACACCTTCCTCACGCCGAGGAGCAACCAGCGCACGGACGAATACGGTGGCTCTCCGGCGAACCGGGCACGTCTGCAGTTGAACCTCGTCAAGGGATGCAAGGCCTCCTTCGGGGACGCCGTCCCCGTCACGTTCCGGATCAGCGCCCAAGAGTTCCAGGAGGGTGGCCTGTCGGCCGAGGACGTCCGGCAGATCTGCGTCTGGGCCGAAGGAGCGGGCGCAGACGGAGTCCACTTTTCCCAGAGCTCCGGGTACGACGACCAGAAGAACTGGATGACGCACAAGAAGAGCGACAGGGACTGCCTTTCGATCCTGGAGTCCCAAGGAAAGAAGCTGAAGCAGGCCGTTCGAATGCCCGTGATCACGGTCGGCCTGCACTCCCCCTCGACGGCCGCCAGGGCGATTGCCGAGGGGCAGACGGACATGATCAGCCTGGGCCGCGCCTCGATCGCCGATCCGGCGTGGCCCAACAAAGTCAAGGAGGGCCGGGTCGACGAGATCAACGCCTGCACGAAATGCATGTACTGCCTGGTGATGGGCGTCTACTCGGGGCGCCAGTTCATGAGGTGCATGACGAACTCGACCTACGGCGTGGAGGAGTACGACCCGAAGTTCTGGCCCAAACCGGTCCAGGCGAAGATTCCGGAGTCGTTGCGTCGCTGGAAGCCCGGGCTGCGTTGGAAGGACCAGTGGGACGTGAAGTAAGCGCTTGCAGTTGATGGCTCGGCGCCTCGAAGCGGCGGCGAGCCGACGCTCCCAAGTTCGGACCCGGCGGTCTCGCAAAGGAGCACAACATGCTGGACGGATTCGTTCCTTGGCCGGATGCGGAGGTAGAGCGCTACAAAGAGGCCGGTTATTGGGAAGATCGGACGATCGGCGAGCACCTGGAGCGGTGGGTCGAGGAGAACCGAGATCGCGTCGCGCTGGCGGTGGAGGGGAAGGAAATCACCTATCGCGAGCTGGACGAGCAGGCGACCCGCCTGGCCTTCCAGATGGCCCGAATGGGTGTCAAGACGTATGACCCGGTCGTCCTGCAACTACCCAATAGCGCCGAGCTGATCTACGTGATCTACGCGTGCATGAAGCTCGGCGCGATCCCGGTGTGCACGCTGGTGACGCACCGCTGGGCAGAGATCAGCTACCTCGCAGCTTTGGCCGGAGCGGTGGTCCACGTGATCCCGGCGAACGCGCGCGGGGATTTCGGGTTCGAGGAGTTTGCCCTCAAGGTCCGCGACGCGACTCCTAGCCTGCGCTACATCCTTGCCGACGGCACTCCCCTCAGCCGTGACATCGTTTCCCTGCAGGAACTCGTCGGGCGCGAAGTAGACGTGTCCACGGCCGCGAAGGAGCTCGTAGGGTTTCGGCCCGACCCGATGAATCCCGCCTTCTTTCAGCTGTCCGGAGGCACCACCGGCGTACCGAAGATCATCCCCCGCACCCACAATGACTACGCGTACGCCGCCAGATGCATCGCAGATGCCCTCGATTACCACCCGGGCACGCGGCTGCTCCTGAGCTCCCCCGTCGCGCACAACGCCGCGCTGATCAACGGTCTGCTCCCCCTGCACCGCAAGGGCGGCACGCTCGTGCTTTCGTCCTCTCTCGCTCCGGAAGCCTTGATGAAGGCCATCGCGGACCATCGCGTCGATACCGCCTTCCTCTTCACGATCCAGATGCACCGGATGCTCGCTCTCGGCGACGAGGTGCGCAGGAGCTATGAGCTCGGGACCCTCAAGAGAGTCATGGGGCTTTGGCCGCACGGCGACCCGGACGTCTTCCGCTTCTTGGAGGAATACAAGTGCGGCGGTATCCAGAGCTACGGGATGACTGAAGGCCTCGTGTGCTGGGGGAGGTGGAGCGACCCGGAGGAGCAAAGGCACTTCACCAACGGGCGACCGGTCTCCGAGGCGGACGAGACCCGAATCGTGGATCTGAACACCGGCGAGGAGGTGCCGGTCGGTGCGGTGGGGCACATGCTCTGCCGGGGACCGTGCACGATTCGCGGTTATTACAAGGCAGAGGAGCGCAACCGCGAGGCTTTTACCCCGGACGGCTACTACAAGACCGGAGACCTCGTCCGCCGGGACCGGAACGGAAACCTGACGTGGCAGGGGCGGATCAAGGACTGCATAGACCGCGGGGGAGAGAAGATCAATGCCGAAGAGATCGAGCTCCACATCACGGAATTCCCGAAGGTCTCACAAGCCGCCGTGGTGGGCATGCCGGACAAAGACATGGGCGAACGCATTTGTGCTTTCGTGGTTTCCAAGCCGGGAGAGACCGTCACTCTCGAAGAGCTGAATGAATTCCTATCGAAGGAGCGGGGGATCGCCCGGTTCAAGTTGCCGGAGCGGCTGGAAACGCTCGACGAGTTGCCCGTTACCCAAGTGGGGAAGTTCGAGAAGAAGACCCTCAGGGAGTGGATCACTCACAAGCTGAACGCAGAAGGGAAACTGTAGCGGCTTCGTCACCCCCAGCCCTGGAGAAAGGAACTTCCATGAGACGAAAGCACAGGCTCGGTGGAATGGCGTTCGGTGTGGCCCTCGGCGTCCTTTGCTGGAGCGGTGCCGTGGCCAAGGAGCCGATCAAGGTAGGCTTCTTGGCGTCGTACGTCGGCGTGCTCGCCAAGATCGGGCAGGACATGGACCGGGGCTTCAGGCTCGGCCTCGAGGAAGTCGGGTACACGGCGGGTGGCCGGCAGCTCACGATGGTGACCGAGGACACGGAGGGCAAGCCCGAGCTCGGGCCCACGAAGGCGCGCAAGCTGATCGAAAACGAAAAGGTACAGCTTATCGCGGGCATCGACCACAGCGGCATCGGGATCGCGATCCGCGACATCGTCACCAACGCGAAGATACCCACCGTGATCACTAACGCCGGGGCGTACGACCTTACCGGAAAACTCAAGAGCCCCTACATCTTCCGGGTCTCCTTCGCGAACGGTCAGATGGCGCTGCCGATGGGTTGGTACGCCGCGAACAAGCTCGGTTTCAAGCGCATGATCATCATCGCCCCGGACTATAGCGCAGGCCACGAGTGGGCGAGCCGGTTCATGAAGTACTTCAAGGAGTCGGGCGGAACCATCGTGGAGGAGATCTTTGCCCCGCTCACCACGACCGACTTCGCGCCGTACCTGGCCAAGATCCAGGGCCGCGCGAAGGAGGTTGACGCCGTCTGGGCCTTCTTCCCCGGCAGCGGCTCGATCCGACTGATCACCCAGTACGAGGAGTACGGCCTGAAGGGCGTGGTGCCCCTGCTCAGCCTGGGGGACACCGTCGAGGACTCCGTCCTCAGCTCGATGAAGGACGCGGCCCTCGGCGTGAAGAACACGCTCCACTACGCCGCCACCCTGAAGACGCCGGAGAACCAGAAGTTCGTGAAAGCCTACGTGGCCAAGTACAAGGAGAGTCCCAGCATGTACTCCGAGCAGGGCTACGTGGGAGCGAAAGTCATCACCCTCGCGTTGGAGGCCGTGAAGGGCGACATCGACAACCAAGCGGCCTTCCTCGCTGCCCTGAAGAAGATCAAGTTCAATGCGCCGAGAGGGCCGATCAGCTTCGACGAGAACCAGAACGTGGTCCAGAACGTGTACGTCCGCCAAGTGGAGAGGGTCGACGGCAAGCTGATCAACACGGTGCTCGACACCATACCCAACGTGGACCAGGACTGGTCTCCGGCCAAGTTGAAGAAATAGGCCCAAGCGAGCATCCCAGGACGCGAGGGCCGAGGCGGGCATCTTCCTGCCGGATCGAGGGTGCCCGCCTCGTCTGTTCCTGGAACGCTGGATGCCCTCCGGTTGTCCCGCCCTGCCGTGCTCTCGGGCAGGCCTCTCGGCCGCTGAACGCGTCAGTACCGACGCTCGCCCCTCTCACAGCCGAGCATAGATGAGCCTTCCGCGAGCGTTGATTTAGAGTATCCGCGTACCGGAAAAGACTATCAGGCCTGCCACGCCCCCTCCCTCCTGTCCACTATGCCCCTGATTCGCAAACGACGTCCTGCAGCTGCGAGGCCGGTACGGCGCCGTTTTCCGCTAATTCTCACGGGCGCATACCCCGGGGAGCCTCCGAGGAGCGCTGCAAACCGCGGCAACAAAATAGCGGTTGACAGCCTCACGCTCGCCCCGTATGCTCATTTTACGGATCGAACGTACCGTAAAAATGGCAAGGGCGAGGCGGCATGAAGAGTGACGGAGTGGTGGTCTTGGAACGAGCGCTGGGGATCCTCCAGTGGATCGCCGCCCGGCGGGACGCCGGCTTGGCGGAGATCGCCCAAGGGACGGGACTCGGAAAGAGCACAGTGCTTCGCCTGATCGGCTGTCTCGAGACGACAGGCCTCTTGGCTCGTCAGTCGGATACCCAGCGGTATCACGTCGGGCCGCGAGTCCTCGAATACTCCTTTGCCGCTTCGCGGGGGAACACGCTGATCACCGTCGTCCACCCGCACATGGTCGCTCTGGAGGAGGATCTGGCCGAGACAGTCGCTCTTCACGTGCGCGTAGGCGACCGGAGGCTCTGCATCGCGGAAGTCGAGAGCCGCACTCCGCTTCGGTATGTCCACGGGGTGGGCAGTAGTGGGCCGCTCTACGCGGGCGCCGTTGGAAAGGTCATCCTCGCGAACCAGGAGCCGGCCGAGCAGAAAGACCTACTGCGACGGGTTTCCCTACAGCCCATCACGTCTTCGGCACCGTTGCACCTTCAGGAACTGGAGGCGGAGCTCGCCGTCGTCCGGACCCGAGGCTTCGCGCTGAGCCGCGGCGAGGTCGTGGCAGGCGCTGTATCGGTCGCGACGCCGGTATTCGATCGGAGGGGCGATCTGGTCGCCGCGATGAGCGTTACAGGCCTGGGCGAGCGGGTGCCGGAGGAGCGGCTTGGTTCAGTTGTGGGGCGTCTCCGGGATGCTGCGGCTGCCGCTTCACGCACTTTGGGACATCAATCGCAATTCGTCTGCTGATGAAGCGACTCCTGGCGCGCGCATTCCAAACCGGGCGGCGACATGCCCTCAACCCTCATCTCTGGAGGAGGTACTGTCCATGTATGTCGAACAACGAGAGCCCATTTTGTCAGGCGGAAAGACCAAGAATGCGAGGGATCTTCGGTACTACCTCTCTGAGACCGAGAGGCAGCTTCCCGGGCATCTCGTCAGGGTCGAGAAGGAGATCGACTCTCGGTTCGAGGTGAGCGCACTGATCAGAAACCTCGAAAGCGACGGGAAACTGCCCGCCCTACTGTTCGAGAACGTCAAGAGCATCAGCGGAACCCCGGGAAAACGGGTGCTGGCAAACCTGACGGCGGCCCGCCGTCGCATCTGCACTGCCTTTGATCTGCCTCCCGAGCAGTGGCGTGCCGAGTTGACGCGGAGGTTCGCTGATCGGGGGAACAAGCCGATTCCCCCCCTCGTGATCGACAGGGCCTCGGCTCCCGTTCGGCAGGTCGTCAAGACCGGAAAGGACGCAGACCTTCGGGAACTACCGATGATCTACCACCACGAGATGGACGGCAATCCGTACGGGACGATGATCGTCTGCATGAAGAAGCCCGACGGAATGGGCTACAACACCGCCTACCACCGGACCATGTACAAGGGGCCCCAAAAGACCGGCATTCACATGTCCCCCTTCCACTCGTGGAGGATCTACACCGAGAACGAGAAACAGGGGAAGCCCACGCCGGTCGTTATCGTTCACGGTCACCATCCTGCCTTCCATCTCTCCGCGGCGTTCATGTCGCCCTGGACCTGGGACGAGTACGGCACGGCTGGTGGCATGATCGGCGAGGCCTTGCGGCTCGTCCCCTCGGAAACGTGGGGCGAAGAGTTCCTCGTCCCGGCGGACGCCGAAGTGATCATCGAGGGCCTCATCCAGCCGGGATACCGCGAACCCGAGGGCCCGTTCGGAGAGTGGCCGAGTTACTACGGGCCGCAGCGCCAGAACCCGGTCATCCAGGTGACGGCGATAACGCACCGTTCGGACTACATCTGGTACGACACCGACATCGGCGAGATCGACTTCCCCGGGATCGGGTGGGAGGCCGAAATCCAGAGGCGAGTCGAGGACGCACTGCCCGGCGGCCTCCGCGGCGTCCACTGCCCCTGGTCGGGGCAGAAGGGCTTCCACGTCTACATCTCGATCAACAAGCTCTCCGAGGGGCTGCCCTACCTCGCCGCCATGGCCGCGCAGACGATCGGGTACCCGAAGCTCATCGTCGTGGTGGACGACGACGTCGATCCCTTCGACGTAGTGGCCGTCCTTCAGGCCGTGGCGACGCGCTTCCAGGCCGACAAGGACATGGTCGTGCTTCCCCATGTGCGGGGATCCATGCTCGATCCTTCGATGGAACATCTGCATACCCATACCTCCCTCTTTATCGACGCGACCAAGCCGGTGAACGCGGCGTTCCCGGAGAAGGTGAAGGTCCCGAAGGAGGCGCTCGACCGGATCAAGATTCCTGACTTCATCCCCCAGGAGATCGTCGACCGAATCCCCTGGAGCCCTCGTTAAAGGAGAAAGGAGCACTTGAAATGGCCACAGTTGAATGGTTGACCTGTCCCGATTGCAGCCGACGCTTCTACGTAGAGGCGGAGCAGATCGGAAGAAACGTGCGCTGGCTCTGCCCCTTCTGTAAACGGATCGGTCCCGAAAACGAGTTCGCGATCGTTCCGGGCGGCAGGAACTTGAACAACGAAACGACGGTCATGTCGGTGACGAAGGAAGTCCCGACCGCAACGTAGATCCGAAGGAAGGGCGGAGATGGCTCTGCTGAGAGTCTCCGCCCTCCGTGAGCAAACCGAGCGGCGTCCCAGGAAGGGCTCTGCCCTTCCGCAAAACGGCGCGTGTACCGCCGCTAGGGGCTGCGAGAAGCTCTTTCGAGGCGCCTTTGTCTTTCGCGCCCTCGCACTTCATACGTAGACGTCCGCCGGCGCGGAACGTCGAGGGGCTCTGCCCCAGAGTTCAAAGGAGGCGCCATGAAGCTCACCGTCCGCAGCCCAAAAGACTTCTGCTCCGGGCTCCTCTTCATCGCATTCGGCCTCGCCGCGGTGTGGCTCGCGAGGAGCTACCCGATCGGGACCGCGCAGAGCTTTGGGCCGGGTATGGCCCCAACCATCCTCGGGGCGGTACTCGGGCTCGCCGGCCTGGCCATCTCGGCGGTCTCGCTCAGGGTGGAAGGCGCGCCGGTCCCTCACTTCGCGTGGAAGCCGCTCGTCCTCGTGCTCGGCGCGGTGGTGGCCTTCGCCTCGGTGCTCGCGCACGCAGGGCTGGTGGCCTCGACTTTCGTGCTCATCGTGACGAGTGCGCTCGCCGGCCACGACTTTCGTTTCAAGGAGGTCCTCGTCGCCGCCACGGTCCTCTCGACGGCGTCGGTCGGGCTCTTCGTTCACGGGCTGAAGCTGCAGTTCCCGGTCTGGCCCTGGTAGGAGGCGAGCAATGGAGCTCTTCAGCAACCTCTTCCTGGGGTTCTCGACGGCGGCGACGCCCCTGAACCTCCTCTACTGTCTCGTCGGCGTCCTCCTCGGGACCCTGATCGGCGTGCTCCCCGGGATCGGACCCATCGCGACGATCGCCATGCTGCTCCCCGTGACCTTCCACCTGGCGCCCGTCTCCGCTCTCATCGTGCTCGCGGGCATCTACTACGGAGCGCAGTATGGCGGCTCCACTTCAGCCGTGCTGGTGAACATGCCGGGCGAGACCTCCTCGGTCGTCACGTGCCTGGATGGCTACCAAATGGCGCGCCGGGGCCGGGGTGGTGCAGCGCTCTCGATCGCGGCCCTCGGCTCCTTCTTCGGTGGCTGCGTTGCGACCTTCCTGCTAGCGGCGTTCGCGAAGCCCTTGTCGCAGGTCGCGTTCAAGTTCCAGCCGGCCGAATACTTCTCGCTCATGGTCATGGGGCTCATCGGCGCGGTCGTCATGGCTCGGGGAGATCTGCTCAAGGCGACGGCGATGGTGCTCCTCGGGCTGCTGCTCGGGCTCGTGGGAACCGACGTCAACAGCGGGACCGCCCGCTTCACGTTCGGACTGCCGCAACTCGCCGACGGAATTGGGTTCGTGGCCGTCGCGATGGGGCTCTTCGGGTTCACGGAGGTGATCTCGAATCTCGAACTCAAGGAGAAGCGGGAGGTCTTCGCGAGCAAGGTCGGGACGCTCCTGCCGACCCGAGAAGAGCTCCGGAGGTCTGTGCCTCCGGTACTTCGCGGGACGGCCATCGGTTCGATTCTGGGGCTCCTGCCCGGAGGCGGGGCAGTCCTCGGTTCCTTCACGGCCTACGTGTTCGAAAAGAAGATCTCGAAAGACCCCTCGCGGTTCGGCGAGGGGGCGGTGGAAGGCGTGGCGGCCCCGGAATCTGCCAACAACGCCGGCGCGCAGACCTCGTTCATTCCGATGCTTACCCTCGGGATCCCCTCCAATCCGGTCATGGCCCTGATGATCGGCGCGATGCTCATTCACAACATCCAGCCGGGTCCGCAGGTCATGACTGCAAATCCCAGCCTCTTCTGGGGGCTCGTGGCGAGCATGTGGATCGGGAACCTGATGCTCGTGGTCCTGAACCTGCCGCTCGTCGGGCTCTGGGTGAAGCTGCTGGCCGTCCCATACAGGCTCCTCTTCCCGGCGATCCTGCTGTTTTGCTGCATCGGCGTGTACAGCATGAACAACACCCCCGTCGACGTCGTGGTCACTGCCCTTTTCGGGCTGCTCGGCTACGTGTTCCACAAGCTCGACTGCGAACCGGCGCCGCTGATGCTCGGCTTCATCCTGGGCCCGATGATGGAGGAGTACCTGCGCAGGGCGATGACGCTGTCACGGGGGAGCTATACCGTTTTTGTTACCCGGCCGCTCTCGCTTGCGCTGCTTCTGATTGCCGCCGCGCTCATCGTGGTGGTCCTCGCCCCCGCTGTTCGCCAGAAGCGCGAAGAAGCCTTCCAGGAGTGACACGGCGCTTGGCGCGCCTTTCCGGCTCTGCCATACCAAGGAGAACAGAATGAAGAGATTGTCTCAGTTGCTCAGCGGCTGTGTTTGTGCGGTGATCCTTCTGCTCGGCGGCCACTCTGCGCACGGCGACTCGTATCCGAGCAAACCGATCAAGCTGGTCGTCGGCTTTCCTCCGGGAGCCACCAACGACATCGTGGCGCGCATCATCAGCGAAAAGCTGGGTGCGGCGTTGGGCCAGCCGGTCGTCGTGGAGAACAAGCCCGGAGCAAACGCCATCATTGCGACGCAATTCGTCGCGCAAGCGGCCCCCGACGGCTATACCCTCAGCATCGGCGCGAGCGGGGCGATGACCTTCAATCCCGGTCTGTACGACAGGCTCCCGTACGATCCGATCAAGGATTTCGCGCCCGTCATCCAACTCGCCACTTTTCCGCTCGTCCTCGTCGTGAACCCGGCCGTGCCGGCGAAGACGCTCAAGGAGCTGATTGCCCTTGCCAAGTCGAAGCCCGGGACGCTCTTCTACGGGTCCGGCTCGACGCCGTTCCAGGTCGCGACGGAGCTCTTGAAGAAGCAGGTGGGCATCAACATCACCCACGTCTCCTACAAGGGCAGCGGCCCGGCGATTGCGGCCGGGATGAGCGGAGAGGTCTCTCTGGTGACCTCGGACGGGCCCGCCGCCGTCGCCCAGATCAACGCGGGCACGCTGCGAGCCCTGGCGGTCACCAGCCCCAAGCGCTGGCCCATCCTGCCTTCGATCCCGACGTTGACCGAGACCGGCTACCACTTCGAGGCGGTGATCTGGACGGGACTGTTCGCGCCGGCGGGTACTCCACGTCCGATCATCGAGAAGCTTCACGCCGAGCTCGCAAAGATCTTGAAGATGACCGACGTCAAGGAACGGTTCAGGACCGTCGGCTTGGAGCCGGGAGGGGCCACACCGTCCGAGTTCAGCGCGATCCTGAAGGCCGACCTCGATAAGTGGACCCGGGTGGCGAGGGAAAACAACATCAAGGCGGAGTAGCCTGACCCACACCGTCAACCCTGCCCCTTCCCGCAAAACGGTGTTGCATCCTGACTTCGAACGAGGAATCCTGACCACGTCCGGCCTCAGGGGCCGAGGCAAGAAGATGCAAATGACCGGCAAAGCGGGATCAGACAATGCGCGCAGGGGTGTTCGCCAGGTTGTCCCAGAGGACCATCGCAAGGGACCTGACGCTCGGATTGACGATCGGGATCGTCGCCATCACGTGCGTGGCGAGTCTCGTCTACGGGTATTACGCCCGAGCCAGGGTTGAGATCGCGCTGGAACGGCAAGCGGAGGAACTGGCGGGCCGCATGGCGAGGGTCTTGGCCCTGCCGATGTGGAACGTGGACACTGACACGGTGACGACCGTGGCCGATGCTTACTACGACGCCGAAAACGTTGTAGGCCTCTTCATCAGCGACGAGTACAGAGACAAAGTCTACTCGAAGAGTGTCGTGGGGGGAGCGGGGCCGAGACTGACCCGGCACGTACCCGTGAGATACAAGGAGCGGGAGGTTGGTTCCATTGAGATTGCCCTCGCCAAGGGGCCGCTCTTGAAGAGGCACCTGGAAGCGCTCTATCTGGTGTTCATGGTCATGGGCGGCGTCATCATCGGCATGGCGATTCTAACGGTAACCTTGCTCGAGCCGCTTCTCGCCAAACCCATCCGGAGAATGACGGACGGCATCGCCACCATCGCCGAGGGGTCCTACGATCACGTCCTGCCGACCTTTAAGCAGGCGGACCTAAACGAGATCGCCAGGCAAGCCACCACCATGGCAGGTCAGATCTCCGAGAGGGAAAGACGCCTGGAGGACCTGGTGAAGGACCTGCAGGAGCGCGTCGCCGAGAAGGAGCGGGCCGAGGCGGCGTTGCTCGAAAGCAAGCAGAGGTATGAGGACCTGGCGAACCTTCTGCCGGAGACCGTGTTCGAGACGGACGAGAAGGGATACTTCACCTACTTGAACCGAAACGGGTTCGAGGCGTTCGGCTACGACGAAACGGATTTGCGGGCAGGGCTGCACGCGACCGAGATCTTCGTTCCGGAGGAGAGGGGCCGGGCAGCCGAAGCGATTCGCGGGATTCTCGCGGGCGAGCAGGGACGCGTCAACGAATACGCCGCACAGAGGGAAGACGGGGCAGTCTTCCCCCTGCTCGCGCACTCCAGGGGCATCGCGAGGGACGGAAAGATCATCGGCCTGAGAGGCGTCCTCGTCGACATCAGCGAAAGGAAGAAGTCTGAAGGCGAGCTCGCGCGCCTCGCCGCAGCGGTGCAGCAGGCGGCGGAGGCGATCCTCGTGACGGACGTCACCGGGTGGATCGAGTACGTCAATCCCGCTTTCGAGAAGATTTTCGGCCTCGGCAGGCACGCGGTGCTCGCCAGAAGCCTTTCCGTGCTCGAAGGCGTGGTGGATGAGGGGTTCGTGCCACGAGTCCTCCAGGCCATCGAGGACGGATCCGAATGGCGCGGGCACATCGCCGGAAGGCATGATGGAATCTCTTTCGAGGTGGAGTCAACTCTGTCCCCGGTCTTGGATGGCCGAGGAAGAATCACGAACTTCGTCTTCGTGAACCGCGACGTGACGGAACAGAGCAAGTTGGAGAAGCAGCTTCGGCAGACCCAGAAGCTCGAAGCTCTCGGCACGCTGGCAGGGGGGATCGCACACGACTTCAACAACATTCTCACGCCCATCCTCGGGCTCACGCAGACGGCGATGGATGAACTGCCCGAGGGGAGCGAGGCGCGACAGGATCTGCGTCGCGTGTTGTCGGCAGGCTTACGGGCCAAGGACCTCGTGTCGCAGATTCTCACCTTCGCGCGGCAGGGAGAAAACAGGCGGTGGGCAGTGCAGATCGGACCCATCGTACACGAAGTCCTGAAGCTCCTCCGGGCCTCGCTTCCCGCCAGCATCGAGATCCAACGACGGATCGACGAAGGAGTCGGGGCCATCCTCTGCGATCCGACCCAGATCCATCAGGTCCTTCTGAACCTGTGCACAAACGCCAGTCACGCGATCGGCAGCGCCCAAGGCGTCCTCGACGTGTCGCTGACGGAGGTGATGGTCCCCGCCGAGTTTGCCGGCCAGCATCCAGGGTTGAGGGAGGGCGCGTATGTGCGCTTGACCGTCGGGGACACCGGTTGCGGAATGACGAGAGAGGTCCTGGAACGGATCTTCGAACCCTTCTTCACCACCAAGCCTCCCGGCGAGGGCACCGGGATGGGCCTCGCCGTCGTCCACGGGATCGTACGGGGGCACGACGGCGCCATCGCGGTGCGGAGTGCGCCGGGTGAGGGCACGATCGTCGACGTCTACTTCCCGAAGGCGGAGGCCCGGCTCTACGGGGCAGACGAGTCGGCGGAGGGAGTTCTCCGAGGCTCGGAGCGCATCCTCTTCGTCGAAGATGAGTCCGAGGTCGCCGCCACCGTCGTGCGGTTCCTCGGGGCCCTGGGCTATCGCGTCGAGACGGCGCCGAGCGGCGTGGAAGGCGTCGAACGGTTCAGCCGCCGGCCGGACGAATTCGACCTCGTGATCTCCGACTTGACGATGCCGGGGATGAACGGAGTCGCTTTCCTCGGGGAGGTGCACCGGATCCGCCCGGAGACGCCCGCGATCCTCTGCACCGGACACCACGGCGGCATTCAACCTGAAGCCGCGGCCGAGGCAGGCATCCGGGAGGTCGTAACCAAACCCCTGACAGCGGCGTCGCTCGGGGCGGCGGTGCGGCGGGCGTTGCGAGAGGCTCGGGGGCGAGCAGGATGAGCGGCGCCCGTGAGATCCTCCGGCGCGGGCGGGCGCGCGGCTCGGCGGGTAGACGGCTCCTCACGGCGTGCCTCCTGCTCGCTGCCGCCTGGGGAAGGGCGGCAGCCGGGAGCGAACTGCGGATGGGCTATTTCGAGGCGGCGCCGAACCTGCTGGTCGTCGCCGGGCGGGACCGCCCGTCCGGACCGGTAGCAGAGTATTGCGAGGCCTTCGCGAAGAAGATGGGGATGGGCGTGACGTGGGTCGGGCCGGCGCCGATCCCGAGGCTCTTTCGCATGCTGCGCACCGGCGAGATCGACGCGATCGCGCTGCTGACGAAGGCCTCCGGAAGGGAAACCCTCATCGCTTACCCGGAGCAGCCGCTCTACACGATGCGGCCCGTGCTCTGTCTTTTGGCCTCGGACGGGCTGAAAGAGGTACGCCGCTGGGACGATCTGAAACAAAGAAGAGTCGGCGTCCAGTACGGAACCTTCCTATCCCGAATCCTCGGTCGAGACGCTCCGTCTCTCAACCTCATACAGATCCACCAACAAAACACGCCGGAGAAGGGGATCGAGTTCCTGAAGCGAGGGAACCTCGAAGCATTCCTGTATCCAGACCAGACGGCCATCGAGTACCACCTCCGAAAACAAGATGTTTCCCGCGAGATCAGGGTCGTACCGGCGCCGGTCCCTCCCAGACCTGTCTACGTGGCGTTCACCGCGACGAAGCCGGAATTGGTGAAGATGTACAACAGGTACTCCCGGGAGACGAGCTTCGATCGGTTCTCCCGGCGCTCGGGCCGGAGGTGAGAACGCTCGGCTCGTTCTGACGGAACCACTCGAACCCCATCGCCGGTCCCCACGTTGGGCTTGGCACCTCGCCCTCTGCCCGGTCCCGGGCCCCCCGGGTCAAGGAACAGCCGCCGGCACCCGAGCACCGTCCCGATCGGTACGCCCTGTCCGCTTTCGTGCACCGGAGCGGACCCGCCCCTCATGCCCCCGTTCCCCTCCCAAGGCTCGAATTCCCGACATGGCGGCCCAAACCGGGCTTCCGCCCCGGTGGCACGGGCCTTGCGAAAAGCCGGTTGAAGATCGGTGAAGCCGGCACTTCCCACGCGCTCGGCGTCGCCGGCCTTCGGGACGAATCACGCGCGTCGCTCGACGAAGGAGAGGATCATGGACGGGAAGAGAAACACCATTCGGCTCGCAGCCGCACTGGCCGCGCTTCTGGCACTGCCGTTCTTCCGGCCGGGAGAAACCCGGGCAGAGAGCTGGCCTGTGAAGCCCATCGCCATCCTCGTGGGTTACGCCGTCGGAGGAGGCGTGGACCAGATGGCGCGGGCGATCGGAACGTCCCTGAGCAAGAGCCTGGGGCAGACCGTCATCATCCAGAACAAGCCCGGGGCCGCCGGCGGCGTCGCCGCAATGACGGCCAAGAGTGCCCCGGCGGACGGCTACACCCTCGTCGTCACGGTCTCGCACACCTACACCGCTCAGCCGGTGACCGGAAACACCCAGTACTCCTCCGCCGACTTCCGGCACATCGCGGCGACCGCCCAGTTCCAGGATGCGTTCATCTCCCAGTCCAACCGGCCCTGGAAGGACTTCAAGGGCATGATCGCCTACGCGAAGAAGAGCGGCGCGGACCTGAAGTTCGCTTCCCTCAGCGACGTGGACCGGCTCTTCGCCCGGCGTATCGCCAAGCGGGAGGGCGTGAAGCTGACGCCTGTCCCCGTGCAGGGCGGCGCCGCCGTCATGCCCGCGGTCCTCGGAGGGCACGTGGACTTCGGCTTCTCGGGGGGCGCCCTCCACAACCCGCACGTCCAGGCCGGCTCCATGATCGTGCTGGCGGGCCTGGGGGACCGCCGCCTGGAAGCCTCGCCCGCAGTGCCCACGCTCGAAGAGCTGGGCTACGACCTGGCCATGCCGACGTACCTCGTCTTTTCGGCCCCTAAAGGAGTTCCCCAGGACGTCCTCCGGCGGCTCGAGGAGGGGATTCGGGCTGCCGCGAAGGAGCCCGGGTACATCGAGTTGGTGAAGACGAAGCTCTCCATGGTTCCCCTCTTCCTGGGCACCGCCGAGACGGAGCGAAAGCTCGCCGAAATCGGGAAGGCCTACCGCGAGCTCTACGACGAGGTCGGAAAGTGATCGGGCCTTCGGACGCCTGGCAGGAGCAACGAAATGAGAAGGAATGACGTCCTCCTCGGAAGCACGCTGGCCGTCGTCGGCCTGGGCATTCTCTTCCGGGTCATCCCCGCCCAGATCATCGACGCGGAGGGAACGTCCATTCCCTCCTCGTTCATGGCCAAAGCCTCGATGGGAAGCGTCGTCGGGCTCTCGCTCCTGCTCGCCGTCAGGGGCCTCTTCTCCGGCGAGAAGGCAGACGGGCCTCTTCGCCTCGGCGCCGGTGCCGTGCGCCTGGGTCTGGCTTCCGCGGCCCTCCTGGCGTCCGGACTCGCCGTCCGATACCTCGGCTTCTTCTTCGGCGGCGTTCTGGTGATGCTCGGTTACATGGCGTACATGGCGGAGAGAAAGGTGGGAGTGATGCTCTCGGTCGCCATCGGGACGGCCGGCGGCTCCTACGCGCTCCTCCGGTACTTGCTAAAGGTCCTTTGAAGCGAGGCGACGCCGAGCGTCGCCGGTCGAGTCTCCTTTCGCGGAGTGAGCGATGCAGGAACTGCTGAGTGTGATTCCCGACGTCCTCCACCCCTACACGGTGGCGGCCCTCCTCATAGGGCTCGTCTTCGGTTACGTGGTCGGCGTGCTCCCGGGCCTCAACCGGGTGACCGCTCTGGCCATCTGCCTGCCGTTCACCTACCTCATGTCCCCTCTGGCGGCCTTGGCGCTTCTCGTCGGTGTGAGCAAAGGGGGCGCGGCCGGCGGTGCGATCACCTCGATCCTCCTCAACACGCCGGGGGAGCCTTCCTCGGCGGCCACCTGTCTGGACGGATACCCGCTCACGCGCCAGGGCAAAGCCGGAAAGGCCCTCGCCATGGCGCTCTACGCCGCCGTCTTCGGAGACCTCTTCGCCACCGTCACCCTCATCCTGGTGGCGGCGCCCCTGTCCCGGGTGGCGCTGAAGATGGGGCCGATCGAGGTGTGCGCCGTCCTCGTCTTCTCCCTCACCTTCATCGCCGCCCTCTCGGGCGAGTCCCTGACGAAGGGGCTCATCGCCGGGGCGCTCGGCATCTTCTTTGCGAGCGTCGGCATGGACTCGGAGACCGCAGCGCCCCGTCTCACCTTCGGGTTCACGGAGCTGATGGACGGCATGCCGCTCCTCGCCGTTGGAGTGGGCATGCTGGCGCTCTCGGAGATGATGGTGCAGATGGAGCAGACCGTCCGAGGGGAAGACCTCCGGCCCCTGGAGGACGCCGGACCCAAGGAGGACCGGACCGTCAGCCGGGAGGAGCTTCGGGGCTCTCTGCGGACCCTGTTCCGGTCCAGTGTGGTCGGGGTGGTCGTCGGGATCCTTCCGGGCCTGGGCGCAACCATCGCCTCGTTCATGGGGTACTCCCTGGCCAAACGCGCCGCCAAGAACCCAGCGCGGTTCGGCCAGGGGGAGGTCGAGGGAGTGGCCGCGGCCGAGGCTGCCGACAACGCCGTGACTGCGGCCGCCCTGATCCCTCTCTTCGCGCTGGGGATCCCCGGGTCGGTGGCGGCGGCTGTCCTCATCGGCGCCTTCACGGCGCACGGGGTCACGCCCGGGCCGCTGATGTTTCAGAATAACGCGCGGCTCATCTACGGCATCTACGGGATGATGATCCTGGCGAGCCTGCTGATCCTGCCCATCGGCCGGCTCGGCCTGCGTGCGTTCTCCCATGTCGCCCGGATCCGGGAGTCGCTGCTCTGCCCGGCGGTCGTCTTCCTCTGCTTCGTCGGGGCCTTCACGGAGGGCAACGGCATGTTCGCCGTTTGGCTCTGCATCGGCTTCGGTGTCCTCGGCTACGTCATGAAGAAGGTCGACCTCTCCTTCGTCACCTTCCTCATCGGTTTCATCCTGGGCCCCATGTTCGAGCTGTCCCTGCGGCAGACCATCATCCTCACCGGCGGGAGCTGGGGTGTGCTCCTCAAACACCCCATCGCCCTCGTCTTCTTGGCCTTCACCGTCGTGATGGGGGCCAGGCTCTCCAGGGCGAAGGCTTCAGGACGCCTGGGAAGGGCTCCCCGGGCGGTGCTCGCGGAAGAGACTTGAGCGGCCAATCAGAACGGAGGAGAAGCCGTGCCCGACCTCACCCTGGTCTGCTGCGGGACCCCGACGCCCACGCCCGAGAGATTCGGCAGCTGCTACGTGGTCCGCGTGAACGGGAGCACGCTCATGTTCGATTGCGGTCCGGCGGCGACGCACAAGCTGCTGCGGGCAGGTCTCCGGCCCACCGACGTCAGCCACCTGTTCTTCACGCACCATCACTACGACCACAACGCCGACTATCCGTGTTTTCTCCTCTGCCGATGGGACCACGCGACGAAGGCCACACCCTCGCTGACCATCTGCGGTCCAAAACCGACGCGGGCCTTCACCGATGCTCTGGTCGGTCCCGACGGTGCGTTTGCCATGGACTGGAGAGCGCGAGTAGAGCATCCGGCGAGCCAGGAAACCTACAGGAAACGCGGGGGAGAACTCCCTCGGAGCCCACCCGAAAACCACGTCCGGGACGTCGAGCCCGGCGTCGTCCTCGAGACGAACGACCTGCGAGTCACCGCGTCGCGCGCTGCTCACGTCGGGCCTTGGCTCGAGGCCCTCTCCTACCGCATCGACCATGGCGGCGGATCGATCGTCATCTCCGGTGACTCGGGGCCGTGCGAGGAGTTGAGGTGCCTGGCCTCCGGCGCCGGGACACTGGTCCTGAACCTGTGGGACCGCCAGGAGGACATGAGCCCGAATGCGGCGGCCGGACTGCTGGGAACGGCAGATGCCGGCCGAGTGGCCGCCGAGGCCGGGGCTAAACGTCTGATCCTGGCTCACCAACCACCGAGCATGTGCCGCTCCGGGGCGGAAGAAGCGGCGATCGTCGAAGTGAGCCGGCACTTCGACGGAGAGATCTTCTTCGGGCACGAATCGGGAAGATATGAGATCTGATGAACCCTCACCTACATAGATAGTGGCGAAGGAAGTCCGATGAATAAGCCAACAGAATTTGCCTTCTGCAACATCTCGGTTCAGGACCGTCAACGAAAGCCCCGAACCTGCGGCTTGACCATGATGATCGACTGGGGACTGCCTCATAGCCTTCAGATCGACTGTCTCGAATCGCAGGGCATATATGTAGATGAAGCCAAGATTGCCGCGAGCATCTCAAAGACCCTTCCGCTGAACTACCTGAAGAAAAAGATAGACGCCTACAAGAAGGACGAAATCTTCACTTTTCCGGGCGGATTGCTAACTGAGGTCGCCATTGCCAAGGGAAGATTTGAGC
>JACRCS010000582.1 GCA_016218905.1 Deltaproteobacteria bacterium | reverse complement strand
CCCGCGGCGACCGACCCGTCCTTACGGGCGTCCTTCAGGGTCATCACGAGGAGGCCCGTGAGGAGGAGCTTCTCGTGCAGGCCCTTCGCCTCGGCCGCCTTCAGGGAAGCAAGCTCCTCCTGGGCCCCGAAGAGGAATTTCCACTTCTCGAAGACCACTTCCGGCGAGGCCGGCCACTGCTCGAGGTGCTTGCGACACTGGGAGAGCCGGTGGAGAAACAGGGGCGATGCCTTGACGACGAGCGGCTTCTCGAAGGCCTTGTCCCAGCGCTCCCAGTTCGACATCCGCATCCGGATCCGGAATCGCCCCTTCGCGTCGGTCCTCCCCTCGTCGACGGCCGCCCACTTCAGGACCTTCGGGTCGCCGTCCAGCTTCACCAGTGCGTCGGCGAGGGGAAATCGCGCCGAAGCCCCGGGCCCCCGGGGCGGGACGTTCTCGAGGAGGACGGTCCCGGTGATCGTCCCGTTCAGGCTCCCGACCTGAAGCGGAAAGACCGCCCGGTCGACGCCCGGCTTCTCGACGACGAGAAGAAGCGAAGCGGCCTTCAGAAGGCCGATGTTGCACGTGACCTCTCCCTTACCCTTCGGGCCGGCGTAGGTCGCCGTCACGTCGCGGTTCTTCACCGTCCCGGTCTGCTGCATGTCGCCCGCTTCGAGCAGCGGCCCGCGGTAGGTCGCCCGGGCGATCCCGTCCTCGCCCGACCGCTCCTGGGCCGAGACGAGGGTTCCTTCTTCCGCCGCCGGAAAGACGCCGTGCCGGTCCAGGCTCCACTCGAGGAGGAGACCTCCGACCGGGTGCCCGGTCTCGTCGAGGTACTGGAAGACGACCTCGGTCGTGCTCTCGCCGTCTCCCGCGATCGGGTTCTTCCGGGCCGTCAGAGTGACCGACGGTTTCGGCTCCTCCTTCAGCGCGGCTCCCGGACTCGCGGCCGCGCGGACGCGGTGGCAGAGGATGGGAGGCGCGACGAGGAAGAACCGGCCGCCCGGCAGAGGTCGCGCCGAGGTGCCGATCCCGCCGACAGAGAGGCCGACGAATCCCAACCCGCCGGTCTCGTTCGACGCTTCGACGGGGATCACGTCCCGGTAACCCTTCTGTCGCAGCGTTCCCTTGCCCAGGTTCCCCTCGAAGACCCACTCGGCCGCGCCGAGGACGTCTTTCCCTTCGTAGGTGCCGCTCACGCCGTCGCGCGGTGTGGACGAGCCGGTCAGCTCGACCCGCCCCTTCCCCTTGACCCCGAAAGCCTCGACGACGATGAGGATCTCCGGCTTGTCCCCCTTCGCCGGCGAGCGAAGCTCAGCGTATGGGGCCGCGCGGGCCGTCTTCAGGATCTCAGCCTTCGTGTCTCCTCGGAATCGGGCGAGCCTGTTCATGATCAGGACCGTCAGCTCGATCGACCGATCGAGGGCCCGATCCTCGTCGCCGTAGATCGGCGCGGTCAGGTTCGCCACGGCCCGGCCGCGGATCATCACCGGCCGTTCGGGGACGAGCCGCCCGCAGGTGAGGCGAACGTCCACGGGACCGTTTCGGCTCTCGACGATCCGACCGTCCGCGTCCCGAAGCGTGATCGTCAGCGTCGTCGTATCGTCGCCGTCCCCCTTCAGGACGGCCCGGCCCGCCTCGACGAGAACCCGCAGCTCCTCGACGACCTCGGTCGCCGGTTCCGGCGCCTCTTCGGCATCCGGCTCCTCCACTGTGTTCTTCATCGGCTCCTTCGGGCCGTCCACCGCACTTTCGGGCTCCACTGACGCGCAGCCGAAGCTCACGATCGGGTCGAAGACGGCCGCTGCCGCGGCGAGGAGCTCCTCGCCGCGGGCGAGGTTCGGATTCCGCGGCTCGGGAAACGCGAATCGCACGGCACCCGTCGCCGGGCTCCCCGCCGAGGAGAAGCCGAAGCGGACGTTCCTGCCGTCGGAGGTGACCTCTCCGATCCGGACGAGGTCGCCGGGCCGGAAGACGACTTCGTCCGTCGACCGGTCCGGCCCACGGAACGCCCCCGGCGAGAGAACGACCGAGAGCTCCAGGGTCCCCGCTTCGACGCGAAGGACCTTCGACCGATTCAGGTAGGTCTTCCGGACGAAGGCGTCTGCCTCGGGATCGAGCTGGGCCTCGAGCCGCGCCGGCAACAGGAAGACGACGAGACCCAGGAGTCCGCAGACAGCAAATGGCCTACGCACCGCGCCCTCCGCCGTCCGGGTGAGCGGCACCCGAGTAGTAGTCGGGAATCGACTTCCATTCCTTCTCGACCGGGTCGCTCCGAAGGCGCGGCCACGCCCACGAGGCGAGGAAGAGGACGAACAGCAGGATCACCGGCGCCAGGACGAGGAAGAGGCAGCAGGAGCAGCATCCGCCCCTCTTCTTCCGGCGCGGAAGCGGCCGCGGCGGGGCAGGTGGGGTCTTCATGGTCAGTCGAGGGCGGCGCCCAAAGCGCTCGGATTCTGCGCCGCGCGCCGGAGGGCGTCGACCCGCACGAAACTGCGCAGCTGACCGGGGGGCTTCTTCTTCGCCCTATTCCGCCCTGACGAAGACCGGATCCGTCGACACGTTGTCGATCACCGTCACGTAGGCGTCGAACGGCTCGAAGCCGCCCGTCCTTTCGATCGTGGCGGTGAACCCCTCTCCCGACGTACCCAGAAAGTCGGAAAGCACTTTCGTCCACTGGTGGAGCTGCCCCGGCCCGAGCGTCTTCTCCAGCGGCGTCCCCACGACGATCCCGTTCCGGTCCCGCACCGTCACCTTCACGGTGACCTTCGCGGCCGGATCCGAGCCTGTCGCGCCCGCGTGGACGACGGCGAGGTTCGTCCGGAACCGGTCGTTCTGGACGAGGCCGACGATCCGCTTCGTCCGCTTCGCCCGCTCGACGAACGGGTCGATCGCGGTGAAGCCGAGGCCCGTCCCGTTCGTCGCCGTCGTCCTCACGGAGGCGAATCCCCCTGCGTAGTCCCGGAAGGCGATCCGGACCGGACCGAAGTCGTCCGCGGCGACCGCGCCCGGCGCGATGGACCGGAAGTGCCCGACGGCGTTGGGCCAGAGGACGCCGAGCGCCGTTCCCAGGCTCAACGTCTCCGAGACGGTGTTCCCCGATTTCGACGACGTGAAGGTCACGTCGGCCACGGCGGGCCCGCCGGTCGTATTCGTCACGGCACACTCCGAGGTGAAGCGCGTGCCAATGCCTCCGGCGTCGGTGATGACGGGCAGCGTCAGATTCGAGGCGCGGTCCGCCGGCAGGGCCCGGACGAAGGCGGCGTCCTGGTTCGCTTCCGAGATGATCGTGGCGTAGGCATCGTAGGCCGTCGCCTCCACCGAGAAGGGAATGAAGAGGACCGAGAACGTCTCGCCGACATTTCCCGGCAGGCGGCCCTCCTCCTCGCGGATCGCCTCGTACAGCTTCCGCGCGGTGGAGAAGACCATCCTCGGCGCGAGCGGCTTCCTGCTGAATTCCCTGAAGTACTCGAGCTCCTGCCGGGCGAGCCCGCCACCATGGTCCCCGATCCCCCACAGGTGCGGCGTATGCCGGGCGAGCGCCCCCGCCACCGACCGGTCGCCGCGCGGGTTGGCTTCGGAGACCCGCAT
>JACRCS010000581.1 GCA_016218905.1 Deltaproteobacteria bacterium | reverse complement strand
GCCCCGACGAACTCCCGCCCTATGAGGAACGCCTGCGCCAGCCCGTCGGGGCTCGGCTGGGCGGCGTACGAGACCGACAGTCCGACCTGCGCCCCGTCCCCCAGGACGCGCCGGAACCCCTCCTGCTCGTGCGGCGTCGTGATGACGAGGATCTCCCGGATCCCCGCGAGCATGAGCGTCGAGAGGGGGTAGTAGATCATTGGCTTGTCGTAGACCGGGACGAGCTGCTTGCTCACTCCGCGGGTGACGGGGTGGAGGCGCGTGCCGGAGCCGCCGGCCAGGATGATTCCCTTCACTGTGACTCCTCACCCCCGATCTTAGAGCCTCTGAACGGCTCCGAGCGTCTTCCGGACCGCCGCCGCCCCCTTCTCGGGCTACGATTCGCCCATGTTCCGCGCTCTGTGCTCCCCGCTCCTCCTCGCCACGGCGCTCGTCCTCGCCCTCCCGGGTGCCGCCGCCGAGACCCACCCTTTCTCCATCCACGACATGCTCGCCATGGACCGGATCTCCGACGCCCAGGTCTCGCCCGACGGCAGCCAGGCGGCGTTCGTCCTCCGGACGACCGACCTCGCCGCGAACCGCGGGCGCACGGACCTCTGGCTCCTCGACGTGAAGACGAAGGCCGTCCGCCGCCTGACGACGCACGAGGCGGGCGACGCAAACCCCCGCTGGTCCGCGGACGGGAACAGCCTCTGGTTCCTCTCGACCCGCGGCGGCTCGCAGCAGGTCTGGCGGCTCCCGCTCACCGGCGGCGAAGCGGAGAAGGTAACGTCCGAACCGCTCGACGTCGACAACCTCGAGGTCGCCCCCGGCGGCCGACACCTCGTCCTCTCGATGGAGGTCTTCCCCGGAAAGAGCCCCGCCGAGACGAAGAAGATGCTCGACGAGAAGGAAGCCGTGAAGTCGAGCGGGATGCTCTTCGACCACCTCCTCGTCCGCCACTGGGACACCTGGAAGGACGGCCGGAGGAATCACGTCTTCGTCCTCCCGCTCGGAGCGGACGGGAAGGCGGCCGCTCCCGCGAAGGACGTGATGCCTCGGATGGACGCCGACGCCCCGACCAAGCCGTTCGGCGGCCTCGACGAGATCGCCGTCACCGCCGACGCGAAGAAGCTCGTCTTCACCTGCAAGGACGTCGGCCGCGAGGAAGCCTGGTCGACGAACTACGACCTCTGGGAGGTCCCGACGGACGGGTCTGAAGCCGCGAAGCGGATCACGACGAATCCCGCCTGGGACACCACCCCCCGCTTCTCCCCCGACGGGAAGACACTCGCGTACCTCGCGATGAGTCGCGCCGGGTACGAGGCCGACCGGTTCGAGGTCGTCTTCCGCGACCTCGCGACGGGCAAGGACCGCTCCTACACGCTCCGCGCCGGAACCGGGAAGGACGACGACCGTTCTCCGGCCGGCATCACCTGGTCCGCCGACGGCAGGTCGCTCTATGCGACGGCCGACCACCTCGGCCAAAAGGTGCTCTTCGCCATCGACGCCGCGACGGGAAAGGCGAGGATTCTCGCCTCGGATGGGACGATCGACTCCCCGCAGCCGCTCGGCAGGGACCGGATCCTCTTCACCCGCCACTCGCTCCTCGGTCCGACGGAGCTCTTCGCGATCCCGGTCGCCGGCGGTGCGTTCGAGAAGCTGACGACGGTGAATGACGCGAAGGTCGCCGCGGCCCGCTTCGGCAAGCCGGAGCAGTTCGGCTTCAAGGGCGCCAAGGGCGACACGGTCTACGGCTACATCGTTCACCCGGTCGACTTCGACCCTGCAAAGAAGTACCCCGTCGCCTTCCTGATCCACGGCGGCCCGCAGGGCTCCTTCGGCAACGACTTCCACTACCGCTGGAACCCGCAGGCCTACGCCGGCGCCGGCTACGCGGCTGTAATGATCGACTTCCACGCCTCCACCGGCTACGGCCAAGCCTTCACCGACGCCGTCAACGGCGACTGGGGTGGCGCTCCTTACGAAGACCTGATGAAGGGCCTCGACTTCGCGCTCGGGAAGTACCCCTTCCTCGACGCCAGCCGCGTAGGCGCCCTCGGCGCCTCGTACGGCGGCTACATGATCAACTGGATCAACGGTCAGACCGACCGCTTCAAGTGCCTCATCGTCCACGACGGAAACCTCGACGAGCGGATGGCCTACTACGACACCGAGGAGCTCTGGTTCCCCGAGTGGGAGAACGGCGGGACGCCCTGGACCGCGAAGAGCTTCGGGCACCAAAACCCGATCGACTACGTGAAGAACTGGAAGACCCCGACGCTCGTCATCCACGGGCAGAAGGACTACCGCGTCGTCTACACACAGGGGATCTCGACGTTCACGGCGCTCCAGCGCAAGGGTGTCCCGAGCAAGCTCCTCATCTTCCCCGACGAGAACCACTGGGTCCTCAAACCCGCGAACTCGGTCCATTGGCACGACACGGTTCTCGGCTGGCTCGGGGAGTGGCTGAAGAAGTAGGCGCCTGAACGGCGGACCGCCCGCGGACGGGGCGGCCCCGGCACGAGCCGGGGCCGCCTCGTTCCTTGGGTGCGGAGCGCGTCAGTCCGCGAGCGTCGAGAGGTCTCCCGGATCCTCGCCCATCTCCACGGCCTTCAGATAGCGCCGGACGATCTTCCCGGAGCGCGTCTTCGGAAGCGTCGTCCGGATCTCGATCTCCGACGGCTGCGCGATCGGTCCGAGGTCCTGGCGGACGTGGTCCTTGAGGGACCCGATGAGGCCGGCCCCCGATTCGAAGCCCGCCTTCAGGACGACGAACGCCTTGATCCGCTCGCCCTTCAGGGGGTCCGGGAGCCCCACGACGGCGCTCTCGGCGACGGCGGGATGGCGGAGCAGGGAGCCCTCGACGTCGGCCGTGCCGATCCGGTGCCCGGCGACGTTCAGGACGTCGTCGGCGCGGCCGAGGACGGCGAACCACCCGTCCGCATCCCTTACGGCGATGTCCCCCGCGGCGTAGCAGCCGGGGATCTGCTGCCAGTACTTCTCATACCTCGCGTGGTCCCCCCAGACGGTCCGCAGCATGTAGGGGACGGGCTTGCGCAGGACGAGGAGTCCTCCCTGGCCGTCCGGGAGCTCATTCCCCTGTGCGTCGACGACGTGCGCGTCGACCCCTGGGATCGGCTTGCCGACCTTGCCTGGTCGGGCCTCGAACGTCGGGAGGGTGCCGAGAACCGGCGCGGCGATCTCGGTTTGCCAGAAGTTGTCGACCACCATCCCGCCCGACTGCCCCACGAGGTGCTTCTGGCTCCAGAGGTGCGCCTCCGGGTTGAGCGGCTCCCCCGCGCAGGCGATGAGCCGCAGCCGCGAGAGGTCGTACTTCGCGGGGGCCTCCGGACCGTGGCTCATCCACATCCTCACGGCCGTCGGCGCGGTGAAGAGGAGGTTCACGCCGAAGCGCTCGCAGAGCTCCCACGTCACCTCCGGCGTCGGCCAGTCGGGCACTCCTTCGCGGCAGAAGACCGTCGCGCCGATCGAGAGCGGCCCGTAGACGATGAACGAGTGCCCGACGATCCAGCCGATGTCCGAGGTGGACCAGTAGATGTCGCGCTCGCCGATCTGGTAGAAGGCCTTCGAGAGCCACGTGACCCCGACCATGTAGCCGCCCGTCGTGTGGACGACCCCCTTCGGCGTCCCCGTCGTCCCGGACGTGTAGAGGATGAAGAGCGGGTCTTCCGAGTCCATCGGCTCCGGCGGGTAGTGGATCTCGTTCGAGTTCTGGATGTCGTAGAAATCGTGCTCGCGCTCGCTGTCGAACTCGTACGGCGCGTCGCCGACGCGCGAACCGCGCCGGTGGACGACGACGTGCTCGACGAAGACGAGGTCGCGCACGGCTTCGTCGATCGTCGGCTTGAGCGGGATCTTCTTCCCGCGGCGGTACGTGTAGTCGGAGCAGACGATCGCCTTCGCCTGACAGTCGACGATCCGGGAGCGGAGCGCCTGGGTCCCCATTCCCGCGAAGACGACGGAGTGGATCGCCCCGATCCGGGCACAGGCGAGCATCGTGATGATGCCTTCCGGGACGAGCGGCATGTAGATGATGACCCGGTCGCTCTTCCCCACTCCGAGGCGCTTCAGGGCGTTCGCGAAGCGGTTCACCTCGCGGTAGAGGCGGCTGTAGGTGTAGGTGTGCTCCTCGCCGTCCTCGCCGACCCAGATGAGCGCCGCCTTGTTCCGCCGGTCGCCGTAGACGTGGCGGTCGATGCAGTTCGCGGCGGCGTTCAGCTTTCCGCCGAGGAACCACTCGTGCTTCGGCAGGTCGAACCGGAAGACCTCCGAGAAGGGCTCCACCCAGTCGACGCCCTTCGCCTTCTCGTCCCAGAACGCCTTCGGATCCGACGCGGCGTGCGCCCGTTCGACGGCGTCGTTGCTGATGTGCGCCTGGCGCGCGAGCCAGATCGGCGGCGGGATGACGTTCTCGTCGGTGGCGAGCCTCGAGATGGCCGCCTGCTGC
>JACRCS010000567.1 GCA_016218905.1 Deltaproteobacteria bacterium | reverse complement strand
CTGGCCGGCGTTCCCCGGGTTGATCCCCCGGGCGGCGCCGTCTTGCCGGCCTTCTTCGTCATGGCCGACCTGGGATTGGCCCCGGTCTGCCCCCCTGCATGGAGGTGTGGTGCCCATGGATAAGCAGATTTTGACCCCCGTCGAGGCTCATCTGGCCGGATACTTCGCTTCGCCTGGAGCGGCCGCAAACCTACGGCTCCGCGGCAAGGGCCCCAAGTACATCAAGTTAAACGGCCGGATCCGCTACCGCCGCGTCGACTTGGACGCCTGGCTGGCTTCGGGTGAGGTGCTGACGAGGAGCACCCTCCCTCTGGAGCTCCGTAGCCCTCGCGCCGTGTAACCCTCCTCTCCCGGACATCCTCCCCGACGACGTGAAGGCCTCCTTGGTCTTCGCGGACCAGTGCTGTCTAGCCCTCCAACTCATCCCCATCCTCATCCCCCTGCAGTTCATTCCCCCCCTCTACGCTCCCCGTCAGCTCTTCTCGCCAGCGACCACCGGCCCCACAGGCCGAACCTTGACAGGTTTCCGCTCCCCGTGTAGGCCCCAGTCGCGTCCCGCCACGTCGAACTCCCTCTTCCCCGTGCCCCTCACGTAGTTCTGCAGTTCCCCCTCGTCCACACGCCAGTCCCTGCCAAGTTTCCGACCTGGCAGCTGGCCTTTGTGGAGCAGTTTCCTGACAGTTCCCACCTCTATACGCAGAATGTCCGCCACCTCCAACGTGTTGAGCAACACCATCGCCGCACCCTCCTTCCGAACGTCACGTGTCTTGCCTCGGTCAATCTACAGTTTAGTGTGCTGTCGTGGGCGCTTGCCGACGTACTTGGGCGCTCGTGGCGGTGAGCATCATCGCGAGCATCTGCGAGGCATCTCGCATCAATAGGTGACTTGGGGCGGTGCCTCGGGGGAGTGCGTAAACATTCGGATAAGGGCGAGGAGCCGAGGCTGCACCCTGGCGGGGGTGTGGGGGTGCGGAGGCGGGTAGGAGGGGCGGCGGGCCGCCCCTCCTACCCCCTGCGGGTCTGTGCTTCGCGTCTGTAGAAGATACCCATCAACCCCAAAGGCCCGCCTCCGAGAGGCGGCAGAGGTGGTGTCCCATGGCAACGATCGCTCGAATGACTCACGTCCGACACGGAGTCGAGGCCGGTCTCATCCCGTTCTTCTTCAAGAGGCATGACGTCGCCGAGTATCTGGCCGAGTTCCCCCTCACGAGGGCGGACGGGTCCTCCTACATCTCCGATCCTCGCAAGATGCTGAACACGGCTGTGATCCTGCCTCCTGGAAAGACGACCAGGAACAAGAACCGTAAGTTTCTGAGGAGATTCAGAGACAGTTCTGGCGAGTTCACCTACTACATGGTGGCTGGAGAGTAACTACAACGCGGGGAAGGGGGAGATCCCCTTCCCCGCTCTGCTCGCCAGGGAGGATGGCCTGGCGAACGTGAGGCCACCGAGAAGCTCTGGTTCTGGCCGACGCCCGCTGAGGCCCTCGGAGTTCGGGGCGGACGTCCTCGCTTGCCCGATGTCGATCCTGCCCGCGCAGTCGCTGGGAGTGCCCGTTGGTCGCGTCAAGACCGCGTCCTTTCTCGACAAACTGCCCGATCTTGTCGTAGCATCACAGGCTTGACCGACCCGGGCAGCCACCCGAGGCCCCGCGGAGCCACCGTTGAGCGCCCGCAACGCTCCGGTGGCTCCGACAGTTTTCGGTGCCGTCGTCCCCCTCGCCCCACGCCGCGCCGTTGTTCGAAGGAGCTCCATGGCCCATCCCGAGGTGCAAAGAGCGCTCGACACGCCATCGACGTGGCACCGCACTCTCCAGCAGGGGAGCTCTGCGAGGGACTCCTCACCAAGATCGCCGGTGCTCGAGTGCGGGAAGCCGCCCTCGGCGGGCCGCGCATGGACGTGGTCTCCTACATGCTCGCCGCGCTGGTGAAGCTCGGGGAACTCGGAGTGGAGGGTTACCAGCCGATCGCCTTCGAGATCGCCATGCTCGGCAGCAAGGGACTCGACATCAACGACGCCGAGAAGAAATACACCCTCAAGACTATGCCCGGAGAGTTCAGCGGGCTGGAGCTCGTCAGCTACATGTATGTCGGCTTCGAGCAGATCGCCCCCGGGACCGACCAGGGGATCGACTTGAGGCGGGAATACGAGATGGCGAAGGGGGTCAGCGGGGGACGTCCGGGGTAGCTACCCTCGGAGACCCAGCCTCGACGCGAGCCACCGCCGCAGCTCTGCGACGGGCTCTCCGGTCACGTACCGCTCCCACAACGACGCCTCTCCCTCGGGTCGAAGGACTCGGCCGTCGCCGCGGAGAAGCACCTCTCGGTCCTTGGTCGAGCTGAGGACGAAGTAACCGGGGTGCTCTCGCTGGTCGGGGTCGGGATCGAAGGGTCGGCACTTCCGGCCGGCCAGGTCCGGGTGGTTCGCAACGTAGACATCGGCCGAGTGCCCGAGGGCCAGCAGCGCCGCCAGGCGGAACAACAGGACGTAGGAGGCACCCCAGCGGTGGTGCCGACATCCGACGTGGGACTTCTCGGGATAGACTGGGAAGGCGAGGTGCCGGACGGCCTCGGCGACCATCGGAGCCACCATCTCGCCGCGTGAGGCACGCTCGGCGAGCGTCAGGCCGTGGTCACCAGGTCCCCCGGTGATCCAGTTTTCGACGTCGCCGGCCTTCGTGAGACGGCCTACCTGCTGGGGCTCTGCGTGTTGGCCGCCGCCGTGAGCCGGGCACGGAACCTTGTAGATCCCGAGGCCGTAGTACCCGAGGCCCTCGTGCTCCTGGACGTAGGGGACGATGCCGTGGGAGGCATAGAACCTCTCGCACAGCTCCGCTGCCAAGTACCAGGTTAGACCCCAGCCGTTGCCACGGCGGCGTCTCTTCCAGGCCTCATAAGCGGCGAGGAGATCGTGCGCCGAGGCCTGGAGAGGAGAAATCGCCGGAGGTTTCGTCACGGCTCCCCCCGTCGCTGAGCGTTCGTTGCCTCTTCCTTCCCCTTGGCCTCTATCCGCAGGCTGCGGCGGGCATCTGGTCCCAGGTTCGGCCGTCCAGCACACGGCCCGCCGCCTTCTTCCGCACACCGCCCCACTGCTTGAAGAAGAACGGCACCTTCGCGGCGAGGCACTGATCCCGGATGTCTGAGACCCACACGGGGTCAACAGGACGTGCTCCTGGGCCGGACTCACCCCCGACCACGACCCAGTTGATCCCGTCCAGGTTCATGCCCGAGAGGGGGCCCAGGAGGGGCTCCAGGGACAAGAACTTGAGGGCCGCGCCCGTCGCCCGCAGGTCGTCGATGCGATGGAGATACTCGCTCGACTCGACGGTGACGCCCATCCATACGTTCGCCGGCCAGGGAAGCTCGCCGGCCAG
>JACRCS010000566.1 GCA_016218905.1 Deltaproteobacteria bacterium | reverse complement strand
TCCCACGACCGGATCCGTTCCAAGGGCACCTTCTCCTTTCACCGCTGCCGCACAGGCAGCCTGGCCCCGGTAGGCCTCCAGGACGAGCGGGTTCTTCCGCACCTCCTCGGGCGTTCCCCGAGCGATCACCCGGCCCCCGTCCAGCACCACCACCCAGTCCGAGACCCCCATCACGAGGTCCATGTCGTGCTCGATCAGGAGCATGGTGCGCCCCGCCGCCCGCAGGGAGCGAATCAGGGCCGCCACCTGGGCCGTTTCGTCGGCGTTCAAGCCGGCGACCGGCTCGTCGAGGAGCGCGATGAGCGGGTCGGAGACGAACGCCCGCGCCATCTCGAGGCGTTTCCACTCTCCATAGGGGAGCACTCCGGCGGGGATGTGCGCCCGCTCCGTCAGCCCCAGGACGTCCAACGCCGCCAGGGCTCGGAGCCGCAGCGCCCGCTCCCGGTGCCGCAGGCGGGGAGGCCGGAGCATCGCCAGCAGCAGGGAACGACCCGCCCGGACCGAGAGACCGCAGAGCACGTTGTCGAGCACCGAGAGCCGGGGGAAGATCTTCAGGTTCTGGAAGGTCCGCGCCATCCCGAGCCGCGCGATGCGGTGGGCCGCCAGCCCGGTCACCTCCCGGCCGCCGAAGGTGATCGAGCCCGCGTCCGGCCGGAGGAGGCCCGAGATGCAGTTGAGCGCCGTGCTCTTCCCGGCGCCGTTGGGCCCGATGAGGGCGGTCACCGTCCCCGCTTCCACCTCGAAGGAGACGTCCGCCAGGGCGGGCAGGCCGCCGTAGCGCTTCGAGACGCCCTGGAGGGACAGGATCGTCCTGCCGGCGCTCACGCCGGTGTCTCCGTCGCGAGGCGCCGGCGCGCGGCACGCGTCCTCCCGAGGTCCAGACAGCCGATGACCAGGCCCTGGGGAAGGAGGATGAGGATGACGAGCAGGATCACGCCGTGGACGACCTCCCGCCACTCCTCGAAGACGCCGAGGAACTCCGGAAGGAGGCTCAGGACCCCGACCCCGAAGAGCGTGCCCCAGATGGAGCCGAGCCCGCCCACGACCACCATCGTGACGAAGTCGAGCGAGGCGAAGAGGCCGAAGGTGTCGGGGCTGACGAAGCGGAGGTAATGGGCGTAGAGGCTGCCGGCGAGCGACGCGAAGACGGCCGAGAGGACGAAGATCCCCGTCTTGGCGCTGCGCACGTCCACCCCGAGGCATTCCGCCGCCGCCTCGTCCGACGCCACGGCCGCGAGGCCCCGCCCCACTCCGGACCGCACCAGGTTGATGCAGAGGGTGAAGGCCAGCAGGGCCGCGCCCCAGGCGAGATAGTGGAAGCGCTCATCCGTCCCGAACTCAAACCCCGCCACCGAGAGGGCGGGCACGCCGGGCAGACCGCTCGGCCCGCCCGTCACGCTGCTCCACTCGACCAGGACCCTGTAGACCACCAGGTTGAAGCCGATGGTCGCCATGGCCAGGTAGTGGCTGCGAAGCCGCAGGATGGGGGTCGCCAGGAGCCAGGCGACGAGGCCCACGGCGGCTGCCACGCTCCCCATGACCGGCCAGGGGGGGAGCCCGTAGGTCGCCGTGCAGACGGCGCTGCCGTACGCGCCGAGCCCGAAGAACGCGCCGTGCCCCAGCGAGATCTGGCCCGCGTACCCGACGAAGAGGTTCAACCCCAGGGCGACGATCACGTGAATGGCGATGAGGCAGGAGAGGCCGAGCGTGTAGGGATTGCCCCAGAACGAGGGGATGGCCGCCAGAGCGCCGGCGAGGCAGAGCACCGTGAGCCCCGTGCGGTGCTGCAGCAGGAAGTGTCCCGCGGCCCTGCGCCGGGTGATCACGCTGCGTCCCTCCCGAACAGGCCCTGCGGCCGGACGAAGAGCACCGCGAGGAGCACGGCGAAGGCGAGCACGTCCTTGTTCGCGCTGCTAAGAAAGGCGGCGGAGAGGGACTCCAGCAGCCCGAGCCCGAGGCCGCCCACGATCGCGCCGGGAAAGGAGCCGAAGCCGCCCAGGATGGCCGCCGAGAAGCCCTTGAGCCCCAGGAGCACCCCCACGTCGGAGTCGAGGGTCGTGATCGGCGTGACCAGCACCCCCCCGAGGCCCCCGAGCGCCCCCGCGAGCCCGAAGCTGACGGCCCGCACCGCTCCCACCCGGAGCCCTACGACGGCGGCCGCCCTGGGGTTGTCGGCGACCGCGCGCACGGCAAGCCCGGCCCGGGTTCCGCGGAAGAAGGCGACCAGGGCCAGGACCGTGACGCCCGTGATCGCCAGGATCCAGAGCGTCTGCGGCATCACCGTGGCGCCGGCCAGGGAGAGGGGATGCTGCCCCGCCAGGGGCGGCAGGGCGAGGGGATTCTTGCCCCAGCCGAGCTTGATCCCTCCACGCAGCGCCACGGACGCACCGATGGTCAGGAAGATCAGGATCATGGGGGACTTCGAGCGGGAGACGTGGAGGGAGACCCGCTCGAGCAGAATGGCCAGGAGCGCGACCCCGGCCACCGAGCATACCAGCGCCGCGGGCATGGGGACGCCCGTCCACCGAAGCGCGCTGAAGGCCACCATCCCTCCCAGGGTGATGAAGTCACCCTGGGCGAAGTTCACCACGCCCAGAGTGTTGTGGACGACCCCGAAGCCCAGCGCGATCAGAGCGTAGATCGCCCCGCTCGTGAGGCCCGAGAACGCGAACTGGAGAAGGTCCTGCCAAGACGCCATGGGACTCCTGACTGCTGCCCGGGTATGCCGCCGGCGGCCTCGGTGGCCGCGCGCATCCGTCGCCGCTCCTGCCTCTTAATCCGCGACCACCTTCCTGCGAAGATCCTTCCAGTAGGGCTCTCGCAGCGCCTTCTTGTAGATCTTGCCCGACCCGGTCTTGGGGAGTTCCGCCAGGAAGTCGACGCTCCTGGGCTTCTTGAAGCTCGCGAGCCTCTCCTTGCAGAAGTCGATGAGCTCCTGCTCGCTCGCGTGGCCCCCCTCCCGGAGCGCCACGACCGCCTTCACCTCCTCGCCCCACTGCTCGTTCGGGACGCCGATGACGGCCGCCTCCCGGATCGCCGGATGGGAGTAGAGAACCTCCTCGATCTCCCTCGGGTAGATGTTCTCGCCCCCGCTGATGATCATGTCCTTCTTGCGGTCGACGATGTAGAGGAACCCCTCTTCGGCCAGGTAGCCCAGATCCCCCGTGTAGACCCACCCGTCGCGGATCGTCTCGGCGGTCTTCTCGGGCTTTCCCCAGTAGCCCTTCATGATCCAGGCGTGGCGGGCGACGATCTCGCCGACCTCGCCCCTCGGGAGGTCCCGGCCGTTGTCGTCGACGATGCGCACGTCGACGTCGATGGCGGGTTGGCCGCAGGAGGCGAGCCTCCGGACCTCGACCTCGTCGCCGTACGGGTTGTGGTGCTCGCGGGCGAGGCAGGTGATCAGGGGGCCCGTCTCGGTCTGTCCGAACCCCTGGACGAAGACGCGCCCGAAGCGCTCGATGGCGCGCTTGAGGAGCGCCACCGGCATGGCCTGGGCCGCGTAGAAGATGGTGTGCAGGCTCGACGTGTCGTACTTCCGGTGATCCGGCAGGTCGAGGATCATCGCGATCTGGGTCGGCACGAGCTCCGTCGTGGTGATCTTCTCCGCCTCGATGATCTCGAGGAAGCGCCTGGCGTCGAAACGCTCGACCAGGTAGTTGGTGCACCCCCGGTGGAAGATCGGGAAGAGGAAGGACCGGGGGCCGATGTGGAAGAGCATCATGCCCTCCAGATGCTTCTCCACGCGGCGGATTCCGACCTCGATCGCCATGCTCCGGGAGCACTCCCGCTGCCCCCGGTGGGTGATCATGGCGCCGTTGGGCTTCCCCGTCGTGCCGCTCGTGTAGATGATGTAGACGACGTCGTCCTCCGACACCGAGACGTCCTCCGGCTCGGCCGGCGAGCTCGCCGCCAGGACGTCTTCGTACGGCTCCATGCCCGCCGCGCACCCGCCGATCCCGATGTAGTGCTCGACCCCGATGCGGTCCCGGATCCCGTCCACCACGTCGAAGAAGGGCGACTGCAGGAGGAGGACCTTCGCCCCCGAGTCGTTGAACTGGTAGGCGAGCTCGTCGCCCTTCAGGCGGTAGTTGATCGGGACGGCGATGAGCCCGCTCTTCTCGGCGACGCCGAAGCCCTCCATGTACTCGGGTCGGGTGTACGCGAGGATGGCGAAGCGGTCCCCCTTGCGCAGCCCCCGGCGGTGGAGCGCGTGGTAGAGGCGGTTCACCCGCTCGTTGAAGTGGGCGAAGGTGATCCGCTGCGTGTCCGACATGTACGCGATCTTGTCGGGGAAGAGCTCTGCATTGCGCTGGATGATTCGTCCGAGATGCATCCGTCACCATCCTCCCGTCGCGGGTTCCAGGGCGGTCAGTCGGGGAATGCCTCCACGAGGACGGCGACGCCCTGGCCGCCGCCCACGCACGCCGAAGCCACCCCGTACTGGAGCGACCGTCTGCGGAGCTCCAGCAGGAGCGTGTGGGTCAGTCGGGTGCCCGTCATGCCGAGGGGATGCCCCAGGGCGATGGCTCCGCCGTTCACGTTCACGCGCTCCGGGTCGAGCCCGAGGTGCCGCTCCACCGCGAGGTACTGGGCGGCGAAGGCCTCGTTGATCTCGAACAGGTCGATCGCCTCGAGCCGCATTCCGGCGCGCTCGAGCACGGCCTCGATGGCCCGAGCCGCGCCGATCCCCATGAGGGAGGGGTCCACGCCCACCACCGCCCAGGCGGCGAGGCGGCCGAGGCGCGGCAGACCGAGCCTCGTCGCCGCGCCGGCGGACGAGACGACCACGGCCGCGGCGGCGTCCACGATCCCGCTCGCGTTGCCGCCGGTGACGAGGCTCGTGGGGACGCCGGAGGCGGGCCGGATCTTGGCCAACGCCTCGAGGTTCGTGTCGGGGCGGATGTGGTCGTCGGCGTCGACCTTGGCAGTACCCCGCCGGGTCTCGACGTCCACCCGCACGATCTCCTCCCGGAAGATCCCGGAGCGTGCGGCGGCCGCGGCCCTCCGGTGACTCTCGCACGCGAAGGCGTCGGCCTGCTCCCGCGTCACCCCGTACAGCCCGGCGAGCTTGTCCGCCGTCTCTCCCATGCTCATCCGGCAGGCCGAGTCGAAGAGTGAGGTGACGAGGAAGTCCTCGATCTTCTGGTCCCCCATCCGGAAGCCCTGGCGGGCATCCCGGATCACGTAGGGGGCCTGGCTCATGTTCTCCATGCCGCCCGCCAGGACGAACTCGGCTTCCCCGAGCAGGACGTCCTTGGCCGCGCAGATGATCGACTGGAAACCCGAGGCGCAGTTCCGGCCCACGTTCAAGGCGGGCACGGTCTCCGGGAGCCCCGCGAGGAGGCAGACGTGGCGCGCTCCGTAGGCGGCGTTCGGGCTCGACTGGAGCCCCGAGCCCATGATGACCTCGCCCACCAGCTCCGGGCGGACGCCGCACCGCTCCAGGGCGGCCCGGGCGGCAACCGCGCCGAGCTCGATCGCGGACACGTCCTTGAACTTTCCCCCACCGGGCGCCCCCACCCAGTCCGCCATGGGGGTTCTCGCGCCCCCGAGGATCCAGACGTCTCTACCGTCCATCCGATGCCTCCCAGCGAAGCCGTTCGCGGTCCCGGACCCGGGCCCGGGTCAGTACGTGAGAAAACCCCTCCCGCTCGCCTTCCCGAGGTGGCGGGCGGCGACCTTCCTGCGCAGCAGGGCCGAGGGGAGGAACCGCTCGCCGAGCCTCTCCCGGAGGACCTCCAGGTCGCCCAGCACCCGGTCCAGGCCGAGTTCGTCCGCCCACTCGAGCGGGCCCCTGGGGAGCCCGGCGCCGAGCTTGAGGGCGCTTTCGATCGCCGCCTCGGAAGCGACGCCCTCGTCGAGGCAGCGGATCCCCTCGTTGAGCAGGCAGAGCAGCAGGCGCCCCGCGAGAGACGGGTCTGCCGTGCGCCCGGCGGAGGGGGTCGCGGCCCGAGCCCCCGCGTAGTCGCGTATGCCTCTGCCCGCCTTGGCGCCCAGGAAGCCCCCCTCGACGAGCGCCTCGAACACCGCGGGGAGAGCGAAGCGAGACCCGTACTCCCGGCTCAGGGTCCCGTTGGCGCGCGCGATCGTGTCCCAGCCCACCAGGTCTCCGAGCTCGAGCGGCCCCATGGGAAGCCCGAGCCCCCGCGCCGCACCGTCCACCTCGTCGGGGCTCGAGCCCTCCTCCAGGAGCCGGAGGGCCTCGTTCACGTAGAGGCCGAGGAGCCGGTTGACGAGGAATCCCGCGCACTCCTTGACGACGACCGGGCTCTTGCCGAGGGACCGGGCGAAGTCGAGGCACGCCGCCACCGTCGCCTCCGTCGTCTCGAGCCCGGGCACGACCTCCACCAGGCGCATCCGATGGGCCGGGTTGAACCAGTGCATCCCGATCACGCGGCCCGGGCGCCGGGTGACCGCCGCCAGCTCGGAGATGTAGAGCGACGAGGTGTTGGAGGCGAGGACGGCGTCCTCCCGGCAGACCCGGTCCAGCTCCGCGAGCACCTGGTGCTTGAGCGAGAGGATCTCGGGGACGGCTTCGATGACGACGTCCGCCGCCTCGAGGTCCCCATAGGAGGTCGTCCCGTGGAGCGCTGCGAGCCTTCGCTCGACCTCCGCTCCGGCGAGGCCCGCCTTCTTCGCGGAGGCCGCGAAGAGGGACGCGACGCCGGCGAGGCCCTTCCGCAGCAGGGGCTCGTCGACCTCCTTCAGGTGGACCCGGTACCCGGAGGCGAGGAGCGCCTGGGCGATGCCGCACCCCATGACGCCGCCCCCGACGACTCCGACGCTCGCGATCTCCACGGCCCTACCCCTGCCGCCGGCGGGCTTCGTCCCTGCCCGCCGCGAAGGCCGCGAGGTTGATCGCTCGGTGACGCTCCCCCACCAGCTCGCCGAGGACGGCTTCCCAGTCGGCCTGCTCCAAAGAGAGGTGAGCCGACAGCACTCCCAGCAGCACCGCGCTCGCCACCACGGGGTTGCCGAGGCCCGCGGCGATCGCCAGGGCGTCGATGCCGATGGGACGGATTCCCTCGCGCTCCAGGATCTCCGGCACGTTCTCCGGGTACCTGTGGAGTCCGGAGGTCACGCTGGGGGGGTAGATCCGCTGCCGGTTCAGGAGGAAGGTCCCTCCGGGCTTGAGGAAGTGGGCGAACCGGAGCCCCTCGAGCTCTTCGAAGGCGAGGAGGACGTCGGCCTCGCCCCGGGGGATGAGCGGCGAGTAGACGCGCCGGCCGAACCGGACGTGGCTGGGGACGGTGCCGCCCCTCTGGGACTGCCCGTGGGACTCGTTCTTCTTCACGTCGAACCCGCTGCGGACCGCCACCTCGGAGAGGGCGTTGCTGGCCAGGATGACGCCCTGTCCGCCGACCCCGACGATGAGCACGTTCGTGATTGCGTCGCGCATGACTAATCCTCCAGCCCGATGGCGTCGGCAGGGCAGATTCCGGCGCAGAAGGAGCAGCCGCCGCACAGGAAGGCGTCGATGGCGGGCTTGACCCTCCCCTTCTCCGTCCGCTCTCCGGAGCTCACGATGGCCGGGCAGTGGATGTCGAGGCAGTTGCCGCAGCCGGTGCACCGGTCGGAGTGGACGCGGTACGCCGGTCCCTGGAGGCGCTCCGGATAGACGCGGCAGGCCTGGCTTCCGATCACGACGGAGACCCCGTCGAAGGCGAAGGCGCTCTTGAGCGCGTCCACCGTCGCCCGGTTGTCGAAGGGGTCCACCTCGTAGAGGTCTCTCACGCCCAGGGCCTTGACGATCTCCGGGAGCCGCACCGGAGGGCGGCTGTCGCCCGAGAGGGTCTTGCCGGTGAGGGCGTTCTCCTGGCCGCCGGTCATCGCGGTGATCCGGTTGTCGGCGATCACCACCGTGATGTTGCTCCCGTTGTGGACGGCGTTGAGCACCGCCGGCATGCCGGCGTGCAGGAAGGTACTGTCCCCGAGATAGGCGACGATGGGCCGCCCCGGAGTTCCCCCGGCCGCCCGGGCGAGCCCGTGGGCCGAGCCCACGCTCGTCCCCATGGCGAACGCGCAGGAGAGCATGTTGTGGGGTGGAGCGATGCCGAGGGAGTAGCAGCCGATGTCCCCCATGATCACCACGTCCTGCCCCTTCCCGGCGCGGCGGATCGCGTAGTAGAGCGCGAGGTGCGGGCAGCCGGCGCAGAGCGTGGGGAACCGGGGCGGGACGTCGGGGAGCGGGGCGCGGGGCGCGGGCCGGCGCTCGCCGAAGAGGTCGAGGACGTCCGCGAGGCTCTCGCGCAGGGACTCCACCGAGAGCGGCCCCGCGAGCCTGCGGAGCTCCCGGCCCCGCGCGCGGACGCCCTTCGCGGCGAGCTCCTCCTCCAGGAAAGGTTCCAGGTCCTCGATCACGTAGAGGGCCTCGACCCCTGCCGCGAACTCTCGGAGGAGCTGGCCGGGCACCGGGTACGTCATCCCGAGCTTCAGGAAGGACGCCTCCGGGCAGACCTCCTTCAGGTACGAGTAGGGGCTGCCGGCGGCGACGAACCCGATCCGCCGGTCCCCCCACTCGATGCGGTTGACGCTCGCGGTCTCCGCGAAGGCCTCCACGCTCTCCAACCTCCGATGGGCGTTCTCGTGGAACACCGTCGGGTGGAGGCCGCCCTGGGGCCGGAACTTGGGGGAGGTCTTCTCGAAGGGGGGCTTTTTCGCCGTCTGGCGCGCTCCGATTTCGAGGAGGCCCATGGAATGGGAGACGCCGTTGGTGGTCCGCAGAAACACCGGGGTGTCGAAGCGTTCGCTCAGTTCGTAGGCGAGGGCGGTGAAGGCGCTCGCCTCCTCACTGTCGCTCGGCTCCAGCATCGGGACGTGGCAGAGCTTCGCGTAGACGCGGGTGTCCTGCTCGGTGGGGGAGCTCAAGGCGCCGACGTCGTCGGAGCAGACGAGGACGAGGCCTCCGTTCACGCCCATCTGGCAGATGGGGAAGAAGGCGTCCGCCGCGACGTTGAGCCCGGGCGCCTTCATCGTGACGAGCGTCCGCACGCCGCCGAGGGAGGCGCCGATGGCCACGTCCATGGCGACCTTCTCGTTCACCGACCACTCGGTGTAGACGCCGTCGTATCCGCTCAAGCGCTCCAGGATCTCGGTGCTCGGGGTGCCCGGGTACCCCACGGCGACCTCCACGCCGGCTTGCCAGGCGCCGGCTGCGATGGCCTCGTTCCCCAACATCAGCTTCTTCATCGTGTGGCCTCCGCCGCGTTTTAGGGGGCCGACCGGTTCTCGAGGCCGAGCCGCCGGATGGCTTCCTCTTTAAGGAGATACTTCTTGTGCTTGCCGGAACTCGTGGTCGGGAAATCCCGGGAGAAGATCACGTACTTCGGCACCTTGTAGCTGGCGAGCCGCTCGCGGCAGGCTGCGACGAGCTCCGCCTCCGTGGCCGTCTCGCCCTCCTTCAGCTCCACGAACGCCGCTCCCACCTCCCCGAGGACCGGGTCCGGGACGCCGACCACCGCGGCCTCCTTGACGGCGGGCTGGGCGTAGAGGACGTTCTCCACCTCCTCGGGGGAGACGTTGAGGCCGCCGGGCATGAAGATGTCCTTGAGCCGCCCGCTGATGCGCACGTACCCCTGCTCGTCGAGCGTGGCGAGGTCACCGGTGTGGAACCAGCCCTCCGCGTCCAAGGCCGCCGCCGTGGCCTCGGGCATCTTGTAGGAGCCCTTCATGATCAGCGGCCCCCGCGTGCAGAGCTCGCCGGCCTGCCCCGGCGGGAGGGCCTGCCCCGTGGCGGGGTCGACCACCCGCAGCTCGTACTCGGGCCAGAGGACCTTCCCCACGGTGGTGGCGAGGATCTCGGGCGGGTCACCGGGCCGGGTCATCGTCGTCCCGACGCTGTTCTCGGTCATCCCGTAGCCGTTGACGAGGGTTCGAATCCCGAGGCGGGACCGGATCTCCTCGATCACCGCCACGGGCGCGGGGGCGGCCGCGATGAGGCCGGAGCGCAGCGAGGAGAGGTCGCGCGAGGAGAGGGAGGGGTCCGCGAGCATCTTGATGAAGATCGTCGGGCTTCCGGCGAAGAACGTGCACCGCTCCCGCTCGAGCAGGGCCAGGCACGCCTCCGGGGCGAAGCTCTCGACGAGGACCGAGGTCGAGCCGCACAGGGCGGGGGTGAGGATCCCCTGGGAGTTCCCGAAGTTGTGGCAGAAGGGCGCGGCGACGCAGAGGCGGTCCTCGGGCGAGAACCCGCCGATCCCGCGGATGAAGCCCTGGTTGAACCGGAGGTACTGGGCGTGGGTCGTCATGACCCCCTTGGGCAGGCCCGTCGTGCCCGAGGTGTAGGGCAGGTGCGCCACGTCGTCCGGCCGCACCTCCGCCTGGGCGGCAGCGACGAGCTCCTCGTCCCCGGGCGCGGGCGCCTGGAGCAGCTCGCCGAAGTCGAAGGTGCCCGGGTGCCGGCCCTCGCCCGAGACGACGACGTTGCGCAGGCGGGGCGCGGCGGCGCTCCGGAGCTCCCCGGGCGGGCACGCCGGAAGCTCCGGGCAGATCCCGCACAGCGTGGCGAGGAAGTCCGACTGGTGGTGGCGCTCCATCAGGAGGATGGTGGTCGAATCCGAGTGCCGCAGGACGTGGTGGATCTCGTCCCGGGAGTAGCGCGTGCTGATGGGGACCACCACGGCGCCGATCTTGACCACCGCGTACTCGGCGTACGCCCACTCCGGGACGTTGGCGAAGAGGACCGCGACCTTGTCTCCCCTCCGGACGCCCAGGCGGAGCAGGGCGGCCGCGAGCGCCATCGCGCGGCGGCACAGCTCGGCATAGGTGATGCGCCCTACGCCGTGCACGAGGGCTTCGCGCTGCGGCCAGCGCTGCGCAGCGCGGTCGATCAGCTCCCCCAGGGTGGACACGTCGTCGATCAAGGCACTGCTCCCTCCGATAGAGGCCTGCTCGTCAGCGGGCCGTGACGACGTTCTTCAGCCGTTTGCCTTCCAGGAACCGCTCCAGGTTGTCGCAGAGCAGTTCCGAGGTCCGCTCGACGTAGCGGTCCGTGCCGGTGGTGTTGTGGTCGGTGATCAGGAGGTTCTCCAGGTCCCACAGCTCGTCGTCAGGGGCGAGCGTCGCCGCGATCGGGTCGCCCCAGAAGACGTCGATCGCTCCACCGGCGATCCAGCGCTCCTTCAGCGCCCGCGTGAAGGCCGCCTTGTTCAGGATCTCTCCCCGGGCGACGTTCACGACGTAGGCGCTCGGTTTGAGGAGCCTGAGCTCGCGCTCTCCGATGAGGTTCTCGGTCTCAGGCGTATGCGGGAGAGCGAGGATCAGGAAGTCCGACGCGCGCAGGAGCTCATCGAGACCGTCCCTCCCGTAGACGCGGTCGACGTAGCGGCAGCGCCCGCCCGACCTCCGGTACCCGAGGACCGTCATCCCGAACCCGCGCTTCGCCTTCTCGGCGACGGCCCTTCCGATGTGCCCGAGCCCGAGGATCCCGATGGTCCTCCCGTGGAGCTCCCGCATCTGGCCGAGCATGCGGTCGTGCTTGTGGTGGCGCTGGTTTTCGAGGGAGGCCCGGAACTTCTTCACGCCGAAGAGGAGGTACCCCATGACCGCTTCGGCGATCGGAATCGAGACGGCGCCCGCCGAGGTGGTCACGGTCACGCCCGGAGGGATCAGGCCCGACCGCAGGATGTGGTCGTACCCGGTCATGAGGACGTGGAACCACTTGAGGTGTCTGGCCCTGGGAAGCGCGACGGGGTAGGCGTTGAAGCTCGCCACGACGTCCACGTCCTCGATCCCCTCGGGCGGCGACGCGCCCTCTCGCTCGACCAGGACGGGGTACGGGAGGACCCGGATCTCCGGGAGCCGGGCGCGCACGCGGGCTGCGTACTCCTCGACCATGAACCCGAGTCCGCCGATGAGCAAGGTGAGGGGAGCGCGAGGGGCCATCAGGTCATCTCCATGCCGGCCGTTAGTACGTGCCCGTCCGGAAACTCACTTTCCGGATGGCTCGAGGTTCTCGAAGTAAGCGGCCAGACCGTTCTCTATGCGCTCCAACGAGCAGAAGCGCGCGTCGCCGTGGTCGGCCTCGAGCAGGAATCCCGGGATGCCCGTCCTTTCCTGCACGATCTGTCGAATGGCAGGGATCGGGGTCGAGAACATCCTGCAACTGCGGTCCAAGTGGTAGATGAAGCCGTTCAGCTTGAACTTCTCTCGTAGAGACAGGATGAGCTCGACTCGGCGGTCCACGTGCCAGTCGAAGTAGTCCACGTACTGCTCGACCCAGGTCCTGAACGGATCGCCGGGGTCGAGCTCGTTGTCGGCCCAGGGCAGGGTGTAGATCGTGGACACGAGATTGGCTCCGTGGGAGCCGAGGAGCTTGGAGAGCCAACTCAGCTCGTGCCAGAGCGGCAGGCTGTCCCAGTAGAGCCGGAACCGCTCCTCGGGCAACGCCCCTTCGCCGCGCTGAATGCGGCCCTCGATGTCGGCCCAGAGCTCCTCGTAGAAGGTCAACGCCTCCTGCGAGCCTCGCTGCGCGACCACCGGCGCCATGCTGATGAACTGGTCGAACACCGACACGGGAGCCGGCACGTGGCGACCGGAGTCGACCACCCGGCGCCAGGCCCGAACCGTCCGATTGGAGAGCTCGACCACGCTCCGCAATCGCTCCGGGTCGAGCCGCCTTCTGGTCAGCCGCTCCAGCTGCGCGACGAGGTCCCCGAGTTGCGCCGAGACGTACGCCCGGGCGTGGGCGCGGTCGCCGGCTCCGCCCGTCCAGGGCACGTCGATGACGACGAGGGGTGCCCGGTAGCGCTCGCTCAGTCGCTCGAACCATTTCGTGAGGACGTTGCACTGGGAGTTGACCGTGACGAGGAGGTCGGGCTTGGGCAGCCCGCCGACGGGGCTCACCCCCGACAGGGCGTAGCCGATGTCGCAGAGCGCGTAACTGCAGAGACCCGCTCGGAAGCCCGCCTTCTCCGCGACCGAGACGTTGGCGGGCGACGTCTTTCGTGCCTCGGCGAAGACCGCGTGGTTCTCGGGGTAGATCTGCACCACGTCCATGGCCTGGAAGAGCTCGGCGGGTGCGAACACGTTCAGGTAGGCGACGAGCTTTCCCTCGCCCGGCGCTGCCCTGGCCGCCTCGTAGTACTCCGCGTTCATCGAGTTCAGCAGGCGGAGGCTCTTGAGGGGACTAGGGCTCATCGCGACGTCCTCTCAGCAGCTCGCCGAAGGCGGCGAGCCGAGTGCCCGCCTGTGCGTCGGGAGCACCGGCGAACTCGGCTTGGAGGGCCAGAAGAGGCACGTTCACTGCCTCCAAGGCGTCCCGGATGGCCGGATAGTCGAAATCCATCGGGTCGCAGCGGGAGGGGGATACGTACACGACTCCCTCCGCGCCGAGTTCTTGGACCCGATTCGCGAGGTACCGCGGCCACGGGGCGTCCGAGTAGTGGAAGCAGCTCGAGGGCGATCGCCGTGCCTGCCGCCGCGCCAGCGCCGCGAGCGGATCGCCCTGCTCCTCGGCGTCGACCTCGAAGTACCGGGTCCCGTCGTGGAGGTTGTCCCCCACGATCCGCATGCCCGCTCCGGCGATCTGGGTGAACAGCTCCCTCGGCTCCGCCCAGTAGCCGCACAAGAAGACCCGAGGGGCGTTCTCGTGGGAGGGGACGGCCGGCGGAGGCAGCGCCAGGAAGCGCCGGACGAGCGCGCTGTGCTCCTCTTTCGGCATGAACATGGACGCGCGCACCAGCCGGTAGAAGCCCGCGGGCTCGAGGCCGCTGCGCCCCCGGTGCACCCCCTCCCCGAGTTGCCTGAGAAGGGCGCGGTTCTCGTTATAGAGCCGGATGCTGGCCCGCAGGTCCGTCTCGGAGGCGTGGACCCCGGTGGCCTCCTCCAACCGCTCCTTGAGGCGCAGGAACTCGTGGAAGAGAAACGCCTCGGCTCCCGCCCGATCCGGCAGCCTCGGAAGGCAGAGGGCGTGCGTGAAGCGCCCCCCGGCGTGGGGCCGCCAGAGCTGGGCGAGGGCCTTCGTGGAGTCGCACATGAAAGGGAAGACGAACCCGCCGGCGAAGGAAAGCTCGCCGTGCTCCGCCCTCCCCAAGGCGATCCGCACTGGTGGGCAGAGGAAGGAGGGGACGGTGGAGGCGAGCCGCGACTCGGAAGGTGCGCTCCCCAGGAGCGGAAAGGGAACGGCGCCGGCCGCGTGGATGATCTCCTCGGGCAAGTCCGGTGGGAGGTAGGCGACGATCGGACGGCCGTGGGAGGCCCTGACCTCGCGCATCCGCCGGCACGGATCCTCCAAGAGCTCGTCCAGCGATGAAAGTAAGGCCTGAAGCTCACCCACTCGCGAATCCTTGTTCGAACACAGGCGCCCTAGATTCTCTTGTAGTTGTAGACGACGGCCAGCACCTTTGCCATTTCACGTCCGAGGCTTCGGCCGTTGTGGGGAATGTGGGCGTCGAAGTAAGCACTGTCGCCTTTGTGCAAGATGATCTTTTCGTCGCCGTAGTTGAACTCGACCTCGCCATCTAATATGTAAAGGAACTCTTCCCCTTCGTGCTGCATGACTTCTCCCGGTTCGAACTCCGGGGTCATGACATAGGTTTCCATGTTCTTGCCGGCCTTGTCCTCGGCAAGTGCCCGGTAGTGATAGCCGTATCCCGAGCGGCTGGACGAGGCGGCCGGGGCAGTGGCCGGGCCGGTCGACTCCGTCCGGGTCACGACGATGGCCGGGCTGGCCCTGCCCTGCCCGTCGTGGTCCACCAGCAAGTACGAGACGTCGGTGCCGAGGCCCTTCGCGATTCGGCCCAGCGTCGAGATCGGCGGGGCGCTGTCGGAGTTCTCGATCCGCGAGAGGTAGCCCTGGGTCAGCCCCGTCCGCTCGGCGAGCGCCTTGAGGCTCAAACCCTGGTTTGTTCGGATCTTCTTTATCTTGTCGACGATCGCCTTCTCGTCCACGCCTGCTCCGCCATGATGCGCATCAGAAAACATGAGGCGTCCTGAATATGCCTGATAGGAAACGAGCTGTCAAGGGCCTGGATTGTGAGAAAGCGCGAAGCTCTCTCGCAGCCCCCTGTCATTCCGGTCTCATGAGCCCGCACCGCGTGCAACCGACCCCGCTGCGCGCACGTCTGCTCGTCGGAGAGTTTTCCTATTCGGAAATGCTACGCGGCCCATGGATTTCGGATTCCGCAACCCAGGGATAGCCGACACAATGTTTTGGAAGCCGCTTCGAAGTGACCAACCACACCGCGTCTCCGTCTTCTCGGCATGGACCGCCCGCCCCTGCGCAGACAGGTCCATCCGTGGCCCGCGCGGGGCGGCACATCGTGTGCCGAATCCAGGACGCCATGGATGCCCCTCCTGGGCGGCTGGACCCCGGCGATCCGTGCCGGGGTTACGGAGGAAGGGGGCCGGGGGCAGTTTCTCCCGACCGGCCGAACGGCGGCGTACCGAAGCTGACAACTCCCAAGCGACTAACGAGACCGCACCTCCGCCTTCTTCGTCATTCCGGCATGGACCGCCGGAATCCAGGACGCCATGGATGCCCCTCCTGGGCGGCTGATAGGGGTAGGGAGAGCCGGTTACCCGGTCCCCCTCCCTCCGAACCGGACAGGCGGATCTCCCGCATCCGGCTCTCCGGTCAGTGGTTCACCTACGGTAGGGTTGGCACGACAGTTTGGCATGGGCTTGCTCGAGTGAGAAGAGCCCATGTTGCTGAAAGTATGCGTTGGGCCAGCGT
>JACRCS010000039.1 GCA_016218905.1 Deltaproteobacteria bacterium | reverse complement strand
GCCTGGTGATGGTGTGCTTCCGGTCGAAGCCCGGGCAGACATCCGGCGCGGCAGATGGCGAAGATGCCGCCAGGGTGGTCATCCCGAGCATGAAGAGGAGCGATGCGGCCGGCTTGACGAGACGAGAAAGCGTGCACATGTATTTCCCCCGAGGGTCAAGGATCGAGGACTTCGCTTGTTGCGCTTGTGAGTGTCGCACGACCGATCGTAGAGGCTATTCCGACCCCCTCGTGGGCCGCCCCTCGGCTTGGATGGTCCCGGCTTCTTCGAAGGAAGTGAGAAGTCAATGCGATCGTCTTTCCCCGTTGGTGCGGCACGACGCGGATGGTCTCCTTCAACAATCCGGGTGGGCCACAAGCCGATAGCCCCCCGGCCCTGGCCTCCTGCAGAATTTACAAAGCCGACCGGGAATGCCTCGATCCTGCCTTCTCCGTCGACGGAACCGGGACGTTACTCTTGTCCCAGTCGTTCCCGCTCTCTCCTTCGAGGTCGGGCCCGAAGGGTTCCCCCTTCTTCTCCGCCTCCACGGGAGGCGCCAGCGGACGGACGTGACGTCCCTGGAATCTCTGCTGGTGGGTCTTGTTGTCACTTCGTTCCTTCATGTCCGGCTCCTCTCGAATCGACGGTCCCGGCCGACGAGCCGGGTGAAAGCTGCCTCCGCAATGCAAATCGACGGCCATCGATCGACTCGCACCGCTGGTGGAGGACACCCGCGAACGGGGGCCGCCGGCCGTTGGGCTAGAGTAGTCACGAGACATTCGTCGTTCCGGAGGTGCAGCCGTGGGTTCCGGGCTTGATCTCGCCTCTCACGCAGGCGAGCTCGTTCTCCTTCTCCGTCTCCTGTTCGCAGCGCTTGCGGGCGCCGCGATCGGCTGGAACCGCTTTCGCAACGGCAAGCCTGCAGGTGTCGGGACGCATGCGCTCGTCGCCCTCGGCGCGGCCCTCTTCGTCGCCATCCCGGTTCAGACGAGCCTTCCGCAGGGCCCAGACTCGCTCTCGCGAGTGATCCAGGGGGTCGCGACGGGCGTCGGTTTCCTCGGCGCGGGCGAGATCTTTCGCGACCCCGGCGGCACGGGCCACGTGCACGGCCTGACCTCGGCCGCGGCGCTCTGGGTCACGGCCGCCCTCGGGATCGTCGCGGTCTGCGGGTCGTGGGTCATCATCGCGGCGACCACGGCCTTCGTCATGCTGATCCTCGTCGTAGCGCCACGCCTGGAGCACCGCTTCCGCCCGCGGGCCGGCGAGGAGCTCCGATGACGAAAGACCTGCGGGTGCTCTGCCGCGTCCCATGATCACGACAGCGCGAAACGAGGAGCAGGCCCTGCCGAGCGCGCTCGCACGCTTCGGATTCCTCTCGCGCGGGATCGTCTACGTCCTTATCGGCGGTATTGCCGCGCGCGCCGCGATCCTCCAGCGCGGGAGGGCCACCGGGCCGGCGGGCGCGCTCGCGCGAATCCTCACCGGATCGGGCGGACGGCTCCTTCTCTGGATCGTGGTAGCCGGGCTCTTCGCGTTCGTGCTCTTCCGCGTCGTGCAGGGCGTCCGCACGCGCCGGCGCCTCGCACAGGCCTTCTCCTTCATGAGCGCTCTGGGCGGGCTCGTCCTCGCGATCGCGGCCGCGCGCGTCCTCCTGCAGTTCCGCTCGGGAGCCGACGAGGCCGGGCTCCGGGAGCTGGCCGGGCACCTCGTCTCCCACGCCTGGGGCCGCCTCGGGCTCGAGCTCGGAGGCGCGATCGCCATCGTGGTCGGCGGGGTGGAGGCGGTGCGGGCCGTGCTCGGTAGGCTTCCGGCCGACTTCGCGACCGCGATCATGGCCCGGGCGCGAAGGAAGTGGACCTCCGTGCTCACACGCGTCGGAATGCTCGCGCACGGCGTCGTCGTCGCGGTCATCGGGTTCTCCGCCTGCCGCGCGGGCCTAGACGAAAGCGCGCGGACCTACGGCGGAACGGGACCCGCACTGCGTACGCTCAGGCACTCTGGATCCGGACCAGTCCTCTTCGGACTCGTTGCCGTCGGGCTGATCGCGTACGGGCTCTCGCTCCTCGTCCTCGTCGCCCACCCCCGCCTGCGATCGCGCTGACTCCAGGAGACCCGCCCGGACCCCGTTGCAAGCTCAGTCTCAGTTGGAGCTCCGAGCATCGATGCCCCCATCGCCAGGCCGACGATGGCGTAGAGCGCGCGGTAACGCGACTGCAGCCGGCTGACGCTCTCGTAGGTCAGGCCCTCGTCGAGAGCCCGGAACGACCAGAAGAGCTGGAGGGCATAGAGCGCCACGAGGAGCGCGAGCGGTCGGGGAAGAACCCCGTGAAGAGTCAGCGCGAGCAGGAGAGCATGGGCGAGCGTGAAGAGGACGAGGCTCGCCGCGAACGTGCGTCGCGGGCCGAAGACCACGGAGTTGGTCCGGATGCCGTTGACGGCGTCCCCCCGATGGTCGCGGATCTCCTGGGTCAGGTGGCCGGCGGCGAAGATCAGGGCGAAGAAGGTCGCGACGGCGACGTCCCGATGAGCGATGACATCTCCGAGCGAGGTGCCGAGGAGAAAGTGCAGGATGCCGCCAGCCAGATGGGCCGTTGAGCTCAGGAGCGGCCGGCCTTTCCAGTTGAACCGCGGGAGCGAGTAGAGGCCGCTCAGCGCGGCAATTGCGAGCGAAAGGCCGAATGTGACCGGCCCGAGTCGGCTGAAGAGCAGTAGGCTCGCGAGGAGAAGGGCGGCGGTCAGTCGTCCCATGCCCCTCCTCCCGACGCCCCTGGCCGTGAAGACGCGTGCCGCCTTGTTCGGGTCGGCGAGATCGGCGGTCAGGCCCGACCAGTCGTTGAGCATGAAGATGTGCGTCACCAGGAGGACATTGGCGACAAGGAGAGTCGCCAGCGGCGCGAGGTCGCGTCGTTCGGGGTACCGAATCGAGAACGCTGCGCCGAGCAGGGGCGAGCCCTGGAGGACGAGGACGTCCAGCGGGCGCAGACACGAGAGATAGCGAAGGGCGGACGAACTACCCACCGGGACGGGGATCTCGCGGGCGTCCATATTCGGCACAGAGCCTCAGCCAGAGAGCGTAGCCGGCATCCTCGGACCAGTAGTATCGGGCGACCGTCGCGGTGAGGTCGTTATGGTAGAGAAGCGGCGGATTCGTTCGCACGAGAGCGAAGTCGTTCCGCGCGAGCTCGCGCAGCACCGCCCGGACCAAGACCGCGTCGGGCGGAGCGCCTCCGGGGGTCATCCCTCCCCTGAGAAGTCGGACGACCGACACCCAGATCTGCTGGCCCGAAACGTCTGTGCGCATGCGAGGCTCGGGCAGGTCCAGGGCGCAGCCGGCGCGGCGGAGGTCGGTGAGGCGGAGCATCGCAACCAGAGGCGTCTTCCGGTAGTAGACCCAGACCCGATCGTCATCGACGACGGGCCCGAGCGCTTCGCACAGAGCGCGGCCGGCCGACGGCCGCACTTCCGCCAGCAGTTGTAGCAGGTGCATCTGGATGACGAGGTCCGCGGGGTTCGGATCGCTGCCCGGGTCGAGGCACTGGTATGCATCCCGCGGTGCGAGCCACGTGCGGTAGAGCCCCCCGGGCGTGCGATACCGGTCGATGGTCGCCAGCGCGGCCGGCAGGCGGCTGCGGTCCCTATCGGGAGCGAGGCGCCAGACGAGAGCCGTGTCGTCGGTATCGGGCGTGATGGCGCACCCGAGGGTTCCAATGCCAGGACCGTCGGGCAGACCGTGATAGCGCACGAGCCCGCTCGGCTCGATCTGGCCGGTGAGGTGCGTTCGGGCGCGCCTCAGGCTCCCCTCCAGACCTCTTTCGTCCGCCAGAGGATCGAGCAGATCGACGAGGAGCGCGGTCAGATAGGTGTTCATCTCCGGACGCGACTCTTGAAAGCGCGTCCCGCTCGTGTAGGCCGTGAGCCAGAAGCCCTCAGGCTGCTGGTGCGCGCCGATCCGCGCCACGGCCTTCCTGGAGTCCTCCGCCAGGTCGGCGGGCAGCTCCCTCGCTCCCGCCACTCCTCTCTCGACTCCGGCCGGCGCTGCGGCGCCGCCCTCCAAAAACGCACTCCGAACGGTGAGCGTCCGCGTGGCGAGGAAGTGCGCTTCGCGCTTCCCGGAGGCCCTCGCGAGAGCCGTCAGGCGGTGCTCGCCGGGAGCAAGGCCGGTGGTGTCGAGCCGGATGCGCCAGCCGGCGGGGCTCGCCTCTTGCAACGTGCCGCGGACGTCGGGACGGTCGAAGAACGCGTCACTGGCGGCCGTTCTCCGGCCGTCGATCACGACGGTCACCTGCCCTGGCGTCGCGTCCCCGGCCAGCGCCCAGCCCGCGGCGAACGCTTCCTGGCCGGCGGTGACCTCGGAGACCGCGCGCCCGCCCGCCTCGACGGCGTCGAAGCTCCCGCGCATCTCGACCGTCAGCTCCGCCGGCGCGAGGCCTCCGCGCAAGGACGTGAGGAAGGGTGCGTTCCGCCAGCGGAACGCGGCCCGCATGTCGTGCCCATCCGCGCCGCGGTCCGCGGCGAAGATCGGAAGATCGAACGAGTCGGAATACGAGGAGGCGCCGATGGCTTCCAAGGCGACGGCCACACCGACCGCGACGACGAAGAGAGCTCGCCCGGTGCGGCGCAGACCATCGACCACTGGCACGAGCATCCAGATCAGAAACGGCAGGAGGTCGGTCATGAAACGCGGTCCCCAGGAGAAGCCGCCCCTCCAATCCGCCTTGGCGTAGAGCACGATCTGGAGGACGACCCCGACGATCATCGCCAGGGTCAGGCGACGCTCCTGGCGATCTTGCGGCAGATGCCGCCAGGCCAGGGCCAGGAAGAGCAGAAATGGGGAGAAGACGAGCAGCCCCCTCGTAGGGCTTACCAGCAAACCGGCGACCCCCGTGAGCAGGTCGTGCTGAAAGAAGCTCGCCTTGCCGACCACCCCGTAGCCGCCCATCACGTTTTCGGCCACGTGCAGGTTGTAGAGCAGCACGGCGATCGTCGGGAGCGCCGCGGCCGCGGCGAGCAGCGGAGCGCGGCGCCGGCCCGCCCAGAAGAGCCCGAAACCTCCCAGCGCCGCCGCGAGAACGCCGTCGGGCAGCCGGTTGCCGGTGAGGAGCCCGAGCAGCAACCCTGCCGCGAGCGTCCGCGGCAACGTGCACGGCCCCGTCAGCAGCAGCAGGGTACTGATCACCAGGAGCCCGGCGATTCCGTGCTGCCACGAAGCCTGGCTGCTGATCACCCAGGTCGTCGTACCGAAGGCATACGCGAGGGTGAGCAACAGAGCGGTCTGCGCCTTTGCCCGCCGCCGGAGCAGCAGGTAGAGGAGCGAGGCCGAGAGCGCCGCCACGATCGAGGCAGAGACCTTCTCCATGACCTTCGCGACGTGATCGAGCCGCGCATCCGACCAGCCCCGCAGGTGCAGGTAGCCGATCGCGGGAACGTACAGCGGGGCGACGAGCACCGGCACGACAACGGGGTACAGCGAGATGAGGGAGCCGTCGGGCCGATGCAGTATCCAATACGCCGTGCCACCTCTCCCCTGAGCCGCGACATCCGCGACCGGATTGAGATAGAGGGTGTGGTACCGCAGGATCGCGAACGGCAGGTAACGGGCCGGGTAGGTGTCGCCGGCGCTGATCGAACGCAGGTTGGCGTTGTAGATCAGCAGGCAGCAAAGCCCGATCAGGAGGCTCACCCGGAGTCGGCCCCGATCCTCAGCGCTGACGGCCTGCTTCATCCTTGTTCCCCGGCGAGGCGATCGCCCGTCCCTGGCCGATATACCACAGGCAGCGCGTCGCCGGTCCGGGCGCTCGGAGGCGGCCACCCAGGATCCGGCCGGCATCTCTCCATCGCCAGGAGATCCAGGCCCAACGATGAGTCTCCCCTTCGCCTGATCGTGACCGGCATGCACCGGTCGGGATGCGCCCCTTCGGCGGGACGATTCGGCGAGGACGGGATCAGCCCGCGGCAGGGAGCGTCGAACCGCTGCCGGGCGATCTCAGTCGAAGTAGCCGTTCACGTCGATGACGAGGTGGACGGAGCCGGAGGCCATTCCGGCCTGGGCCGACACGGCGCCGCTGCTGGCGAGCCCGAGGAGCGCGTTGTTGGCCCGAGTCCGCCCGGCGGCGAAGCTGACCTGGGGCGTTATGGGGACCGGCGTGCCGCTGGCGTGGACGACGACGTTTCCCGTCGCAGTCCCCTGCGTCACCGTGACGTTCGCCGAGACGACGGTCACGCCGGCCGGCACGCCACACGCCCCGCCGACCTGGAAGGGGCGCGAGACGCCGGCCGCGAGGGGCGACGGCCCGCCGAGGGAGGCCGAGCGGGTGTCGACGACGCGGCAGGGCGTGAGGCCGTGAAAGCGCAGGGACCGCGGCGCGCCGGTCTCGTCCGCGCCGACGTCGGGCGCGGCGCCGCGGGGCCGCGAGTCTCCGTCGATGTCCGTGAAGATGGGCGAGGCGCTTCCCTGGTCGACAGCCGCGGCGGCCGAGGCCTGAAGGTGGAGGTCCCCGGTGGCCGCAGAGACGTAGAACGCGGCGGTCGCGTTCGTGACGTTCGTCGCCACGGTCGCCGTGGCGCCGTCCCGCGCGCGGAGCGCGAAGTTCGTCAGGTTGTTCGCGACCGTGGCGACGGTGCGCGGGAAACGCCACTCCACGGCGGAGAAGGAGGAGGCGACGTCGGCCGTGTGGATGGTGTTGTGGAGCGCCGAGGCGCCGCAGGCCTGCCAGAGGCAGATGCCGCAGTCGAAGCCGTACTCCGACACGAAGAGGTCCGGGTCGTCCGTGAAGACGAAGTTGTTCACCGCGCTCCCGCCGAAGTGGTCGACGTAGCCGCCGCCGCCGGAAGGGCACGGTGCGTCCGGGTAGGTCCGCCGCGGTGTCCCGGTCTCGAGGAGCCCGAACCCGATCGCCCGGGCGTTGTTCCGAAGGATGTTCCGCTCCACCCGCGTGTCGCGCGCGTTCCGCCAGAAATGGATCGCGTGCTCCGACAGGCCGGCGTCGCACCAGAAGCCCTCGATGAAGCTGTCGCGGATCGTCCAGCCGACGGCCGCGTGCGCGTCCACTCCGCCCGTGTAGCAGTTGTCGCGGACGTGCGTCCGGCCGGCGTCGGTCAGCTCGATGCGCGAGCAGGCGATCGTCCCCTCGTCGGCGTACGGCCCGGTATCGCTCAGCGGGTTGATCTTGATCGCCTGCTGGCCGGGGTCGACGATACGGACGTTGTAGACGAGCGTCCGGTTCGTCGCCGACGCCT
>JACRCS010000562.1 GCA_016218905.1 Deltaproteobacteria bacterium | reverse complement strand
TCGAGGTCGCGGAGGGGGCGCGTTCAGTGTGGAGCTTCTGACCCGTCCGGAGCGCCTCAAGGCGGGGAACCAGCGTCTAGACATCGTGGTCCACGACCGTCGGGACCGGGACGTGGAACAGGGCCAGGTGTCCGCCGTAGCGCGGGCGCTGGGAACGGAGGCGCAGGTCGTCCCACGGGTCCTCGAACAGCATGGCGGGATCTACGCGCTGGAGGGGGTGGCCCTCTCCGGACCCTCTGAGTGGGTACTCACGATCACCATACGAAAGGATGGCGTCGAGGACGGGGTCGTCTTCCGGCTGCCCGGCGCCGAGGGGGTCGCAAACAAGGGCACGTGACGCCTCGCCGAGTGCTCCGTCGGGGGGCGAACCGCGGAACAGGAACCACAGGACGATGATCAGGACCGAGGCTGCGATCACGAGACCGGCGCCTCAGGCTCCACCGGCAGGGCAGTGGCGCTCGGCTCAGCGGGGGCATTCGCAGCCCCTGACCGTCGCGCCTTGACCTGCACCCCGCTCTTCCTCCGAGGCATCTTGTCGCGCCCATGTCTTCTTCCGCTTCCAGTTGTTGATCTGAGGTTCGAGGTGCGCGGTATAGCAGCGGGGGCACGCGCCGTGGCTGAACTCGATGCCTTCCGCGTCGTAGAGCGCCTGCTCCAGGGGAACCCAGTGGTCTCGTCCGTCCCCTCCCACCCGGGGTATCCCCTTGCAGTACATGCAGATCCGCAGAACCGGCCCGCCGCCGCGTGTGGGTCGTACGTCGAACGCGGAGTCGTGGACGGCCTGGCAAACCAGGACACCAAAGACGCCGCCCACGGCCAACGACACGGGATCCAAGACCCGCGCCCACCTCCGTGGGGCAGTTCCCCCTTCGGAAGCCGCACGGTCCCTTGCGCCGGTGAGATCTGGGACTCCGAGGATCGAACGGCTCATGGTGTCTCCTTTCTTTCGCTCCATCTTCCTTCCTGCGCGGGTCCCGGGGCGCGCAGACGTCACGGGAGACCTCCCAGGACAGGCAATTCGGCACACCTCCTGTCAAGCACGGGAGGTGCCGCCGAGAGGAACGGCGCCCGACCCGTCGTCGGCAGGTCTCGCTTCCGGGCCTCCCCCACTACGAAGGAGCCGCGTCTGCGGAATAGTCTTCCGATGCGAAGGATAGTCGACGACTTCCGGCGAAAAGGGGCCTTGACCCGGAAAGGACACGGGCGACTTGCGCTCTCCAGGCCTCGTGGTCCAATACCTCGGACCCGGCGAGTGCCCCTAAGCTTGACTCGTTTTGGGGCGCGGAGAGGCAACGGGTGACGGTGACCCGGTGCACTGTGTTTGAAGCCCGCAGGGGAGAGGAAGGCATTGACCCATGATGAACGGGTGGATGGGCGGAGACTGCGGCATGGGGTGGGGAGGCGGTCTTTCCATGCTCCTTTTCTGGGGGATCGCCATCCTCGTGGTGGTTCTCCTGGTCCGCCTCGTCCTCGGACGAAGCCGTACCGGAGCCGGGAGCATGCGGGAAGAATCCGCCTTGGACCTCCTGAAAAAGCGCTACGCTCGGGGCGAGATCAATCGCGAAGAGTACGCACGCATGAGGCAGGATCTGGAGTGAGCGGAGCTCGCCGCGGGCAAGAGAATCTTGTGCCCGCGGGATTCCGAAGGAGGCGATCCATGAGCGGAACCGGACACTTCGCGGCGTGCGCGAGATGGGCTTGCGGCCTTCTCGTCGCGGGCTTTCTGGTGTTCGGCTGTGGCACACCTCCAGCGGCTCTTTCGCGGGCGCAGGTAGGGATCATGCCGGAGGGGTTCGCGCGCCGTCCGGTTTCCTCCACAGCGGACGCAGCGGCCTACGTGGACTCCTACGCGGAGGCCCTCGGGCTGAAAGGAGTGCGAGCTGTGCGGGCGTTGGGCTTCAGCGGCTCCTACTGGGTGTATGTGGCCGAAGAGGACACGGACCGCTCGGCCTTCTCCCTGGAGGTTCGAGCCGACGGCGAAATCACGGCGCGGCGATTCCCCACAATGGATCCCGAGATGATGTGGAACCAGAAGTACGGTCATCGGGCGCGCCCCGACCTGTCTCAAATCGAGGAAGGGCTGACGCTGGCCAAGGCGGCGAACGTCGCCCGCGAGGCTCTGCCGAAGGCTACCGAGGTGGGGTTTGGAAAGGGTTCGGCCTACTACGGGTACGTCCTGTTTCCTCTGTGCCAAGGAGGGCGCCTCGTGGGAGAGGCCGCAGTCAACACCGCCAATGGAGAGGTCGTCTGGAAGCGTCTCCCCGAACCACCTCGAACCGCGTGGCCCGCCCCGGACACCGCGGCCGGCCGCTGCAACTGATTTCACCGATCCACGCCATCCCCCTTCGCACGCGTCGCACCCGAAGGCGGTCCCGGTCGGGCCAGGGTCCCGGCGCCCCCCCGGCTACGGCATCTCCCGGAAGGTGATCCCATAGCGGAAGGTCTTGGGCTCAAGCCAGTCGAGGGGCTTCCCGCCGACCTCTGCGTAGGGGTACATGAGGTAGTTCACCGGCTTGCCGGCCTGGGTGGGCCCCAGAATCAGGTCTCGGCCCATCGCCAGCTTGACCCGGTAGGCGTCGATTCCGCCCCAGTAGTACGCCCGGAGCTCGTCGGTCCGGGCGTCGAAGAGACTGAGCTGCTCCGTGAGCATGGCTTTGCGCACGTCGGCCGCATCCACGGGGACCCAGCCGTACCCCGGAAGGAAGAACTCCGCCCAGCAGTGCTGCGAGCCCGTGATGTCCTCTTCTGGCTTCTTACCGAGCCGGATGCCGAAGACCTCTCGAGAGGGAACGCCCGCCGCCCTCGCCAGGCTGACGAAGACGGAGTGGACGTCGGCGCATTTGCCCCCCGGGGTCTCCAGGAGCTTGCACACGTCGCCCGCGCCGCACCCCTTGGTTTTGGGGTCGCGGAAAGTGTTCTCGCAGACCCAGTCGTAGACCGCCTTCGCCTTCGCGAGGACCGTCTTCTTCCCCGCCGTGAGCTTGTCTGCGAGCTTCTTCACCGCGCCGTCGGTGGGGCCGAGACTCGTAGGTGCCAGATATAGGGCGTAGTCCCTGGGATCCCAGACCGCCTCCTTCGCCGGGAAGTCCCGCCTAACCACCTCCTGGCGGTCGACATCGAAGGAGAACCTGAGCGTTCGGCTCGCGGAGCCCTTCTCCCAACGAGCGTACAGCATGGGAGTTCCGTGAACCCGATCGGTGTAGACGGCCGACTCGGCGAAGTCCCCGGCGACCTTTACGTCGCGGATGACCTGGTCCGGGTCCGACGTGGGATACGGCAGCCACAGCCTCACCTCTTGATCCCGCGCCTGCTCCGAGAGGTCGACGCGGCACTCCACGGTTCCGGACCGGGTTTTGGCCGAGCCGCCGGTCTCGCCGACGCTGGCGGTTGCCGCGAAAAGCAGGAAGGGAAGAAGGACTGTGGATTTCATGCGAACTCCCGCAAGAAAGAGCGACAAAAAAGGACGACCAAGCACCGGGAGAATACGGCGCGCCGCCGCTCACAGTCCAACTGGTATTCGTGAAGCGATGGTCCCAAACCATCGGTGAAACCGATCGTCGGCAACCTTGGAGGATAGTCGTCAGCGTCTTGGCGGTTGGGCGTGGGTCACGGCCCTTCAGTTGAACGGAAATGGCTCCTGGCGGCTTCTTTGCGTCAGGTGAACTCACTTGGCCCGGTTATTGAACGGGTCCCGCCCGAAACCTGACGCGGCAAACCACGTCATCTCGCTCACGAGAGGTGGACACGTTGCTCAACAAGATGCTCCACGCTGGCCTGCCCTTCCTCCTCACGGCAGCCGTTGCCGCGGCCGGGACGGCGGTGACCCTCGCCGGCTGCCGAGGATCGTGTTGCGCCCGGGCGGGCACTGGGGAAAACCCGACCAATTCACTAGAGGTTCACGCTTCATAAACCGAACCGTCTCGCCGACACGCAGACGAGCACCAGACAAGGAGCGCACCATGTCGTCACCGAAGCCGACCCAGACCCCCTCCGACAAGTCCGCCGCCAAGAAGGCCGCCGTGCTCGGCGCAGAGAAGGAGAGCCGCCTGCCCCTCCTCGCGATGTCCGTCACTGCCCTGTTGGTCGTCGGGGGTGGCTTCTTCTTCCTCGGCAGCAAGGGCGCAGACTCCCAGGCGGTGGCCGCCCTGACGCCGGCCAACGCCTCCGCCTCGGAGGTCTCCTTCCCTCTCAAGGACTTCGACGACGGCCAGGCCCGCTTCTTCCAACTCGACGGCGGCAGCGGCGTGTCCATCCGCTACTACGCCGTCAAGGCGCCTGACGGGTCGCTCAAGACCGCGTACGACGCCTGCGACGCCTGTTGGGCCTCGGGCAAGGGGTACAAGCAGGCGGGAGCCGTGATGATCTGCCAGAACTGCCGCCGCAAATTCGAGATCGTCAAGATCGGCGAGATCCACGGCGGCTGCAACCCCGCGGCACTGAAGAGCCAAGTCAAGGGCGGTCAGGTCGTGATCCAGTTGAGCGACATCCAAGCCGGCCGCCACTACTTCGAGCTTCCGAAGAAGGAGGGGTGAGATGACCCTCAAGGACATCGCCTTCCTCAACCTCCGACGCCGGAAGGCCAAGGCGGCGTTCGTCCTGGCCGGACTCCTGATTGGGGTGTCGACGGTCGTGGGGCTCATCAGCCTGGTGGGCGCCATCACCCAGGACATCAACCACAAGTTGGAGCAGTACGGCGCGAACATCCTGATTGTCCCGAAGACGGAGAACCTCTCCCTCACGTACGGAGGTCTCTCCTTGGGAGGTGTCTCCTTCGAGATGCAGGAACTGCGGCAGGACGATCTGAAGAAGGTCGAGACCATCCAGAACGCGGGCAACATCGCGGCGCTTGGGCCCGTGGTCTTGGGAGCCGTCGACGCGGGCGGACGAAAGGTCCTTCTGGCCGGCGTGGACTTCAACGCAGCCAAGGTCCTCAAACCCTGGTGGAAGGTGGAGGGGCAGCTGCCCGACGACAAGGGAGTCCTCCTGGGCGCCGAGGCGGCGCGGGTGCTGGGGCTCAGGGTCGGAAGTCCCTTCTCGGTCGCCGGGTGGGATCTGGCGGTATCCGGCATCTTGGAGACCACGGGTTCCCAGGACGACCAACTCGTTTTCACCGATCTCGCGACCGCCCAGTTCTTGCTCGACAAGGGCGGGCGCGTCTCGATGGTGGAGGTGGCGGCCATGTGCAAGGACTGCCCCATCGAGGACATGGTGACGCAGCTGTCCGCGGTACTGCCGGGCGCCAACGTGATGGCCATCCAGCAGGTCGTGAAGAGCCGGCTGGACGCGCTGGCCCACTTCAAGAAGTTCTCCTACGGCGTCTCAGCGGTGGTAGTGCTCGTCGGAAGCCTCGTCGTCCTCGTCACCATGATGGGGAGCGTGCGGGAACGCACCGGCGAGATCGGGATCTTCCGGGCCATTGGGTTCCGCCGAAGCCACGTGATCCGGATCGTCCTGCTGGAGGCGGGGATCGTCTCCGCCGTGGCCGGCGTGGCT
>JACRCS010000038.1 GCA_016218905.1 Deltaproteobacteria bacterium | reverse complement strand
CGGCGCCTACTCTCGCCGCATTAACATCCAGCACAGGCTCGTTTACCAGATTCTCGACCACATCCAGACGGTGAAGGTCCTGAGAATGTGGACGCACTATGAATAGATGGCGAACAAAGCCATGAACCGGACGCGCCGCAAACGGCGCGCCTGTTATGGCTTATGTTCGACCTGAAGGATGATCATGGGCATTAGTGCAGAGGACTGGTCTTCCGCCACCCTCGGTGCGGTGGTGTCGGCAGTATTCGCCGGAACACTTGCACTCTTGAAGATCGCAGTATGGGGGGGAACGTCGGTGCAGGGGAGCGTTACGATGCCACGGACACAAAAGGCAACTTCGAATCTGTTAAGGGCGGCTTGCGTGCCGGAAAGACTCCTCTCGTAGCAGGCCCTCCACGAACGATAGCGCCTGCTTCAACACCGACTACCCGTGCTGAGCAGCATCCCCGCGGACCGGGAGAGAACGGAACCGAAAGGCTCCGCCTCGTTCCTCCACCACAGCCAGCGCTGTCCCATGTCCCCGTGGCTAACCCTTCGACCCGATCCGGGCGCCGAGCTCGTAGGCCTTGCGGCAGTCTTCCGGAAAGACCTGCTCGCGCCGGGCGGCCTTCTCGGCCGGATCCAGGAACTCCATGACGACCTTGGAGTAGTCGGGGAACTGGTACGTGTCGTAGGCGCAGAGCGTCTCGGCTTCGCCGACGAATAGCCGGAAGGACCCCTCCGTCCCCCGGAAGAGCGCGTCGTACCCGCGAGCGGAGGCCGCCTCCTCGGGGACGTTCATGGTGTAGATGAGCCCGGTCCTGATCCTCCGGGAGCGAAGAGAGCTCGGGACCTTCGTGTAAACGAGCGAGGGAAAGAGCAGGCGCTCCACGAACGAGCGCGCCTCGCCGCTCATGGCGCCGAAGTAGATGGGGGAGCCCAGGACGAGGCCGTCCGCCTGATCGATCTTCTCCAAGACCGGCGTCAGGTCGTCCTTCATCGCGCACCGCCCGTACGACCGCCCGCCCACGATCTTGCACGCAAAGCAGCTCGTGCACCCCTTGTACGAGAGGTCGTAGAGGTGGATCAGCTCGGTCCGGGCGCCCCCGGACTCGGCCCCCTCCAGGGCCTTCGTGACGAGCGTGGCGGTGTTCCACTTCTTCCTGGGACTTCCGTTGATGCCGATGACGGTCACGCCTGGCCTCCTCGTTTAGGGCCGTTCTCCAGCCCGGGTGGATTCATTCGGGTAAGTAACGCCCGACGTGCCCCGACGTCAATGCGGATGGCGCCGTAACGGCAGGCATGCTCTTGCTGCTTGCCCGCGATTATTCGATTCTGCAAAGGGATGGTTGCCCGTGGCGACCACGGAGCCGAAGGGGACGGACGTGATTTGCACGATCCCACTCACGTCGGTCGATGAGCTTTCTCTCTCGCCCCCTTGGCCCTTATCTCAAGACTCCTCCGCTCCGCTCGGCGATCCGCCGAGCCAGCTCGCGGAAATCCCGGTAGGCGTTTCTCACCGCCTCGGCGTGCGCGCCGATCGCCCCGTCCGCGGGTTTCAGTGCGAAGACGGGCTTCCTTGCCTCCATCGCCATCGGCATGAGGCTCCGGTAGTGCTTGAGCATGGCCAGGCAGTAGTCGTCCTGCGAAGCCGTGATTCGTTCCTCGCAGGGTTGGTCGAGCACGGATTCCCGATAGACGCAGGGAAAGCGGTTGATCCACCGCTGGTACGCCTTGGAGGGCCTGCTTTCGCGCAGGCCATGCTGCATGAGTACGTAGCCGAGCGTCTCGATCGCGCCCTCGGGCAAGTCCAGCTCCGGGTCGGGGTTCTTTCCGCGGAGCTCGGTCCAACTGGCTCTCCACGCCCGAAGCGAGGGCCCCAGGTTTCTCAAGCCCTGAATGGAGAACAGATCGGGGCCGAGCGGGATGACCACGCGCTCGGAGGCGATGAGCGCGGCGCGGTTGATCGCGCCGAGGTTCGGCCCTACGTCGATGAGCACCCAGTCGGCACCGATGGACGAGGCAGCCATCCGCATGGCGCGGTGGAAGGCGGTCATGGTCCGGAACGCCGACTCGTCCCGGTTGTGGCACCGCGGCCAGGCATCCGAGAGCTTGTCTTCGAAGGTCGAAAGGGCGAGATCGCCGACCACGAGGCCGAGCAGTAGGTTGATTCTCTCCACGTGGGGTTCGAGAACGTCGCCCAGGCCGCGGATAATGGGCCGCAGAGCGCCGGCGATCGTCTTCGGGTGCTCGCCGTCGGGCCACAGCTCCTCCAGGCGGTCCTCCTCCAGGAACATGGCCGTCAGGTTCGCCTGGGGGTCGAGGTCGACTGCCAGCACGGTCTGTCCCGCTTCCGTGAGCATGCAGGCCAAGTGGTACACAAGCGTCGTCTTCCCGACGCCCCCCTTGTTGTTGAAGAAGGCGACCGTCTTCATCGGCGCCTCCGGAGCGTGGCGAGGACGAAGCCCGGGTCGAACTGGAACTCCGCCGGCGCGCTGCCATTGCGGGCGAGCGCGGCCTGTGCTCGGATGACGCCCCGTCCGTACCGGTTGACGTAGCCGAGGGCCTTCAGCGCTTCCGCCACGACCGGATTGCGATAGCTCGTCTGCTGCGGGAAGTTCGCCGGAGAAACCTCGCCGTAGAGCCCCCCCGGGCTCTGGATCTCCACGCGATCCTCGAACCACGTGATCCGCAGAGGCGCCGTCGAGCCGTAGTCGCGATGCATCACGGCGTTCATCAGAAGCTCCCGGACGGCGACGAGCGGGTACGACTCGACGGTGCGCTCACGGAGCAGGGTCTCGCCCACGGGGAACTGCGCCACCTGGGCGTCGACGAGCGCGTCGAGCTCCCTCAGGACGGTGAGCATGTCCCCGTACAGCTCCCTATCGCCGATGACGTCCCCGTCGAGGCTCTCTCCCTCAATGCGCAGGAACTGGATGTAGGCGCCCGGCAGCCAGCGGCGTACGTCCAGCCCGAAGAGGAGGATGCCGGCGTGGGTCGGACACCCTTGGGACAAGTCGAAGAAGCGAAGCGAGGCGAGCTGGTGCTCGATCGGCCGCTCGTTCTCCTCGATCACCTCGGTCGCGACCGCCTGCCCCCGGTATTCGATCAGGAAGAGCGACGTGGCGAGTTCGTCCAAGGTGCTACCCAAACACGGCTGGGCGTCGAACGTCTTCGCCTGTGAGACCCGCCGCTCGATGAGCGTTCGCTCTTCCTGCTCGGTCGCGTAGCCGCGCCGCGGCCCGTTGCGGATGCACACGCGGCCCTTGTAGCGAACGGGGGGCAGGAGCGCCGGCTGGACGGAGACGACGGCGACTTCCCCCCGGGAGGTTACGACCTTCTCCACCGTGATGGAGGGCAGCGGCTGGATGTTGCCGTCGTCCCGCAGACCGGCCAGGTTCCGCAGCAGCTCGTCCGTGACGGTGAGACCGCTGAACCGGCCTTCGTTATCGACGCCGATGATCAGGAAGCCCGGGCGGCGGTGGTTCGGCAGGTCGTTGGCGAAGGCGCACACCCCCTCCGAGAACTTGTCCGTGTCCTTCGTGGAGACCGTAAACTCGACGCGATCCGCCTCGTGCCGCTTCAGGACTTCCTGCAGCTCTTTCTCCGTCATCATCGCCTCGACTCCCTCGCCACTCGCCCATGGCAGGAACGGCGCACGGGCGGTCCTGGCGGACCGTGCCCGAGGGGGACAATGCGCCTACAGCACACCGCCGGCGATGGAATCGCCGGTCCTACGCCACGAGATGGGCGTTTCTATTCTCAACCGCCTCACCCTCAACTCGGCCCCTCCCCCCGGCGCGATCAGCTCACCGAAGGCGTAGTTGAGCTGCGCCTCCGCGTCCGAGAGGAGGTAAGGGACCGTGTGCGCGATCCCCGTGCGGGCCGCCTCGAGCTTGTCGTTCGTGAGGATCCCCCGCATCATGGCCCGTCGAGAACCTGGGTCGGCGAGAACCGGCGGCCCATGTCTTCAGGGAGAGAGAGCCACGCCCGGCCGGCAGCAGGCCGCTCTTTCGCGCGAGGGTATGCCCAGTCGTTTTGAAGAGTCAACGGACTGGCCATCAGGGGCGTAGGTCAGGCCCCTCTGACGTCCTTCTCTTGTAGACGCCCTGTCAATCCGCCCCAAGGAAGCTCCCCGGCGTGCAGATTGCGGGCAGTGTTCGGTGGGGTGCCGTGGCCGCCTCGGTGTCGGGTATGCCGGAGAACGGGCACGCTGGACGAGCGGCGTCGCCCGGGAGCCTGAGGAGCTCGACCGGACCCGGCGGTGGGGCCATCCGTGCCCTGCCTTCGGCCCTCTACCCGCCTTCTCCTGTTTGACCCGATTCCCTACCCGTGATACCACCTTTTGGGAGACCTTTGTGCTCGAGGGTGACCCGATGGCCCGCATGTTTCCGACTCCCCTGCCCGCCAAGGCCGTCGAGGACCCTTTCCGCTCGGCCGAGCGACGCGTTTACGAGGCCCTCGCGGGGACCCTCCCGAAGGCGACGACGGTCTTCTACGGCGCCGCGTGGCTCGGCCGGCGGGATGGCGGTCCTCCCGTCGACGGCGAAGCCGACTTCATCGTCGCCCACCCCGACCACGGCCTCCTCGTCCTCGAGGTGAAGGGCGGAGGGATCGCCCGCGACGGCTCCACCGGCCGCTGGCTGAGCCGCGACCGGACGGGCCACGTCCACGCGATCAAGGATCCCCTGGAGCAGGCCGTCCGGACCAAGCACGCCCTCCTCCGGAAGCTCAAGGACCTCCCCGGCTTTCCCGCCTGGGTCGACGCGGGGCACGGAGTGATCCTGCCGGATTCCCGGCGCTCGTCGGCCCTCCTCGGCCCGGAAGCGCCCCGAGAGATCTTTGCCTTCGCGGACGACATGGACCGCCTCGGCGAGCGGATCCACGAGATCACCCGCTTCTGGGCCGGCGAGGGGTCCCGCCACGGGCTCGGGAGCGCGGGCGTCGAGAGGCTCGTGCGGTTTCTCGCTCCCACCTTCGAGCTCCCGCTGCCGGCCGGCCCCGCCCTGGAGGAGGACGAGCGCGCGATCCTGCGGCTGACCGAGGAGCAGTTCTCGGTCCTCGACCTCCTCTCCCGGATGCGGCGGGTGGCGGTCACCGGCGGCGCGGGCACCGGCAAGACCATCCTCGCCCGCGAGAAGGCGCGGCGGCTCGCTGCCGAGGGCTTCCGGACGCTCCTGACGTGCGCGAGCCGACCCCTGGCGGAGACCCTGGCGTCCCAGTGCCGCGATCTGGCGAACCTCACGGTGCGGTGTTTCGGTGACCTCTGCCGGGCCTTCGCCGAGGCTGTCGGCCTCTCCCCTCCCCCACCGCAGGCCTCAGAAGACCTCCTCGCCCGCGCTCTCGTGGAGGCGCTCGACCGCCGGCCCGAGGAGCGCTTCGACGCCGTCGTCGTGGACGAGGGCCAGGACTTCACCGAAGAACGCTGGGACCTCCTGCGCCTCGCGTTGAAGGACGACGACCAGGGGATCCTCTACGTCTTCTACGACGACAACCAGCGCCTCAGGCCGGAGTGCAGCCGCTTCCTGGCCGGGCTGCCCGCCGTCACCCTGACGAAGAACCTCCGCAACACCCGCGCGATCTACGAGGCCGCGAACCCCTT
>JACRCS010000561.1 GCA_016218905.1 Deltaproteobacteria bacterium | reverse complement strand
CTGCCCCCCCTCGCCCGGCTTGGCGCCCTGGGCCATCTTGATCTGGATCTCGCGAGCCTCCACGAGGTACCGGCTCGTCACCCCGAACCGCCCGGAGGCCACTTGCTTGATCGCGCTGTTCTTCGAGTCGCCGCCCGGCAGGGCCCCGTAGCGGGACGGGTCCTCGCCCCCCTCGCCCGTGTTGCTCTTCCCGCCGACTCGGTTCATCGCCACGGCGAGAGCCTCGTGCGCCTCCTGGCTGATCGAGCCGTACGACATCGCCCCCGTCTTGAAGCGCGCGAGGATGTTCTCGAGCGGCTCGACCTCTTCGATCGGGACCGGCCTGGCGAGCGGCCGGAAGTCCATCAGGTCGCGGATCCTGACCGGGTGCTTTCCGTGCCGGTTCGACAGCTCGCTGAACCGCTTCCAGGTCTTGTAGTCGCCCGTGCGGCAGGCGCTCTGCAGGAGGTGGATCGCTTCCGGCGAGTTCAGGTGCTCCTCGCCGTCCCGCCGGTACTGGTAGCGCCCCCCCGTCCCGAGCGTCGTGTGCTTCACGGGACGCGCGGGGTAGGCGAAGTCGTGGCGGAGGGCCACCTCGTGCGCGATGGCCTTGATGCCGATGCCGCCGATCCGCGTCGGCGTACCGCTGAAGTACTCGTCGACGAAGTCCTGCGAGAGCCCCAGCGCCTCGAAGACCTGCGCGCCGTGGTAGCTCTGGACCGTCGAGATCCCCATTTTGGAGATCACTTTCACGATCCCCTTGTTCACCGCCTTGACGTATCTCTTCTCCGCCGCCTCGGGGTCGCCGGCGAGGAGGCCCTGGCGGACCTGGTCGTGGATCGTCTCGAACGCGAGGTAGGGGTTGACGGCGCTCGCGCCGTAGCCGATGAGGAGGCAGAAGTGGTGCACCTCACGCGGCTCGCCCGACTCGAGGACGAGGCCCACGCGCGTCCGCGAGCCCTCCCGCAGCAGGTGGTGCTGCACCGCCGACAGCGCCAGGAGCGCCGGGATCGGCGCGTCGGTCCCGTCGTGGCCCCGGTCGGAGAGGATCAGGATGTTGTGCCCCTCGGCGATCGCCTCGCTGCACCGCCGCCTCAGCTCCTCGATCGCCTTCCGCAACCCCTTCCCGCCGTCCTTCACCTTGAAGAGGATCGGGAGGGAGATGGAACGGAAGCCGCGCGAGCCGGGGCCTCCGGCGAGCGAGCGGATCTTCTCGAGCTCGACGTTCAGGAGGACGGGCGTCGGCAGCTCGAAGTGGAGCGCCGCCTCGGGCGTCGGCTCGAGGAGGTTCCCCTCCGGGCCGATCGCCGTGTCGACCGCCATGACGATCGCCTCGCGGTCCGCGTCGACCGGAGGGTTCGTCACCTGGGCGAAGAGCTGCTTGAAGTAGTCGGAGAGGAGCTGAGGCCCCTCCGACAAGACCGCGAGCGGGATGTCCGTCCCCATCGACCCGATCGGCTCCGTCCCCGCGGCGGCCATCGGGTTGACGATCATCCGCACGTCCTCGAGCGTGTAGCCGAACGTCTCCTGGCGCGTCAGGACCGTCTCGTGATCGGGCTCGCGGACGCCCGGCGGGTCGGGGAGGTCCTTCAGCCTCACGAGGTGCTCCTTCAGCCACTCGCCGTACGGCGCGGCGGCCGAGAGCGTCTCCTTGATCTCGCGGTCGGGGACGATCCGCCCCTCGGCGGTGTCGACGAGGAAGATCCGCCCCGGCTGGAGGCGCCCCTTCGCCTCGACCCTCTCGGGGGGGAAGTCGAGGACGCCGACCTCGGAGGCCATGACCACGAGGCCGTCCTTCGTCGCGACCCAGCGCGAAGGGCGCAGGCCGTTGCGGTCGAGGATCGCGCCGATCCGCGTGCCGTCGGTGAACGCGATGGAGGCCGGGCCGTCCCACGGCTCGAGGAAGCACGAGTGGAACTCGTAGAACGCCTTCAGCTCGGCGTTCATCGACTCGTGGCGGCTCCACGGCTCGGGCACCATCATCATCAGCGCGTGCGGCAGCGAGCGGCCCGCCAGCACGAGCAGCTCGAGGACGTTGTCGAACATCGACGAGTCCGAGCCGTCCGTGTCGATGACCGGGAGGACCTTCTTCAGGTCGTCGCCGAAGAGCTTCGACTCGAACATCCGCTGGCGCGCCTGCATCCAGTTCACGTTTCCGCGCAGGGTGTTGATCTCGCCGTTATGGGCGATGAAGCGGAACGGATGCGCCAGCGGCCACGACGGGAAGGTATTGGTCGAGAAGCGCGAGTGCACCAGCGCCAGCGCCGAATCCAGCAGCGGGTCGCGCAGGTCGGGAAACATCTTCTCGACCTGATCCGGCGTGAGCATGCCCTTGTACACGAAGGTGCGCGCCGACAGGCTCGGGAGATAGAACAGATCCTTCTGCGCCAGCTTCGATCTGGCGATTGCGTGTTCGATGCGCTTGCGGATGACGTAGAGTTTGAGCTCGAACAGCGCCGCGTCCTTCACGCTGCCGCCGCGGCCGATGAAAATCTGGCGGAACACCGGTTCGCAGGCGCGCGCCGT
>JACRCS010000560.1 GCA_016218905.1 Deltaproteobacteria bacterium | reverse complement strand
TGTACGCGAGCACCTCGTTCAGGAGCCCCTGGCGAGTGTCGGTGGTCAGGAGCGAGCCGTCGTGGGCGAGGGCGACGCTCTCGCTCCCCCTCGTGGCGCCGTCGATCCGGCCCGCGCAGTCGTGGCTGTAGGTGATCGTGCCCTCCCCCGCCGGCAGGTGGGTGTGGTCCAGGAGCCCTTTGACGTACGTGTTGGTGATGACCTTGGCCGAGGGGAACCTCAGGGTCTTGAGCTTCCGCTCTTTGTCGTAGGTGTACTGGTAGCTTCCACTGAGCGGCGTGGTGTACGCCTCCCGCTGGTCGTTGGCCGTGTACCCGAAGCCGTGGGCGGCGTCCGTGGGCGTGACGAGCACCGTGAGGTTGCCGTTGGCGTCGTAGTCGTAGTGGACCCGGGTGTCGCCCCGGCCGGGGTTGTAGCCGTCGGTGTGGTGCTGATTGTCGCCGGGTCGGATCTCGTCGCGGAGCCGGCCCATGATGTCGTAGCTGGATTCGATCACCGTGCCGTCGGCCGCGACGGCGTAGTCGGGGTAGCCGTTCGGGTCGTAGAAGAGGCTCGCCGTGCGGTCCCCGACGGTAGAGGTCTTGAGCCGGCCGTGCGGATCGTAGGTGAAACTCCCGGGCAGAAGCCCCGGCACCGCGACGGTCTGGGGCAGGAGGGTGGCGGGGTCGTAGTACAGGGTGCTCGCCCGCCCGAGCGGCGAGGTGCTCGTGACCGTGCCGGCGAGGGTGCTGTTCTGCGTCGTCCAAGCCTTGCCGTCGACCGTCGTCTCGTCGACGACGAGGTCGTCGGCTTCGTCGCCGTCGGTGTCGGCGTAGGTGCGAGACCAGGTCTTGGTCCGGGCCTGCCCGCTCGGGAGTGTCGTAGTTGAGGCGGCGGGGGTGAGAAAGCCGTAGCGCGCTTCGGGCCGGAAGGCCGTGTCGATCGTCATGCCGCAGGGCGTCTCGGACGTGGACCCGAGGCTGTCCGCCGCGAGCGTGTACAGGCTTTGGCTGCCCTGGGGGGTGGTCGTCACGAGGGTGGTCGCCCCGGTCCCCGTATCGATCCCGTCGGTGCTCTGCGCGTACGAGATGGTGTTTCTCTCGGCGGTGGTCACCGTGGTTACGTTCCGCTCCGCCTCCACGCTCTGCCCGTAGACCCAGCCGCCCCCCTCGGGCTCGGTGACCTCAATGAGCCTTCCGGTTGTGGGGTTGTAGCGGTGCGTAAAGAGGTTTCGGTTGGGGTCGAGCTCGTCTTCCAAGAGCCCACCAGCGGTGTAGGTGAAGTCGTAGGCCGTGAGATCGGGCAAGAGGACCCGCGTCAACCGGCCGTTTTCGACGGTGAGCGTTGTCGTCTGGCCCCCGGGGGCGACAAAGCGAAGGGGGGTTCCGTCGGAGGCGCGCTCGAGCCTCGTCTCGTTTCCAAAGCGATCGGTGATGCTCGTGAGCAGGTCGGGCGCGCTGTCGTCGTAGCCAAAGGTGAGCAGAGTCGTTCCCGTCGCCGCGTCCACCGTGCGCAGGTGCCGGCCTCGGATGTCGAAGACGTAGGCCTGGCCGCTGCCGTCGGAGACGAGGTGCTCGGCGCCTTCGTTTCCGAACGCTGCGAGCAGCCGTTCGCTCATGGGATCCTTCACGACCCTCCGGATGCCGGAGAGCTGGGTGAAGTAGAGGTTGTCCGCCGGGTCGATCTCGATGCGCTGCACCGGGCGCACCTTGGCCATGCGCCCCGGCGTCCCGTCGGGCGAGACCCCGAACTCGCCCGTGCCGACGACCGTGCGAAGCCTCCCCGACGGGTCGATCTTCCACACCCTGGGGTAGGTCATACTCTGGAAGTAAACGGTTCCCCGGGAATCGAGGGCGAGGGACTGCACCGAGCAGAGGGGAGCCTCGACCGCGAGCACGCCATCGTGGCTCTCGCCGCAGTCGCCCGTTCCCGCCACCGTGGTAATGATCCCTGCCGAATCGATCCGGCGCACACGGCCACCGACGGCGCTCTGGTCGGCGACGTAGACGTTGCCGAAGGCATCGGCGACGACATCGATGACCAGGGAAAGCACCGCCTCCCTCGCCGGGCCGCCATCGCCCAACTGGCTCCCGTTGGAGCCGCCCCCCGCAAACGTCATGATCGTGCCGGCGGGGTCGATCCGGCGAATACGGTGTCCGTAGAGCTCCGAGACGTAGAGGCTCGCGTCGGGGGCGAGCGCGAGGCCCGCTGGGACGTTGAGAAGGGCGCCGGTGGCCGGGCCGTTGTCGCCGATGGGCTCGTTCTCCACGGGCGCCCTGCCCCTTCCGGCCACGGTCGAGATCTCGTAGCGGCCCCGTTCGGGGCTCCAGGCGACCCTTCGCACGACGTGGAAGGACTGGTCGGCGAGATAGAGGACCGTCTTGCCCTCCTGCTCCCCCACCGCGACGCCGCCGACGTAGCCGAGGCTGGCTTCGCCGGCCGGGCCCCCGTCGCCCGCGTAGCCGTAGGCGCCGCTTCCCACGAAGGGGGCGAAGGTGCCATCGGGGCTTCGTTTCCAGATCCGAAAAGCGTTGGCATTCCAGATGTAGAGGGCGCCGTCGGCGGCCGCGGCGAGGCGCGGGCCAGCCGGGAGATTCGCCAGCCCCACCGGCAGTTCGACGGTCTCCAGAAGGTCTCCCGTGCCGGGCCGGAGAACCGAACCGTCGCCCTTGAGGAGGAGAGGCTCGCCGCCGGTGGCGAGCCAGTGGTGCTCCGACAACCCCCACCCAGCGCCAGTGTCGCCCACGGAAGGGCGTACGACGGGGACGATGTTCGTAGTGACGATGTGCCCTCCCCCCCGGGCGAGGACCGTCGTAGGGATCGTTCCCGGCTGGCCGAAGGCGTTCGGCTCTGACGCGGCGGGGAGCCAGTACACGACCGGGTAGACGTAGCTGACCCGGATGCGCGCGAACCTCGTGCCGGCGACCGGCCTTCCAGTCACGTCGAGCCCGTCCCAGAGGACCTCCGTGGCCTGGTTGGGCTGCGGGGGGAAGACGCGTTCGAAGACGCGCCCGGCGACCACGACTCGCGCCTCGATCTCTTGGAGCCCAGGGGGGACGGTCGCACTGGTCAGCGGGATGGTGATGCGGGTCTTGTACCCCTCGACCCGGCTGCTCGCGTAGGCGAGCGTGAAGGGAGTCCCGGCCACTGCGACATCCTCGTGGTACGTGCGATCGAGGTGGGTGACGTAGGAGTTGACCCGATTGGCGGGACCCGAGGGTGTGGCGCAGGGCATGTCCACCCCGGTACCTTCGCCGCCCGCCCCCGGACCTTCCCCTCCCGCCCCGGCTGGCGGCGCAGCACCAAGGTCCGTGCCCGGAGCGTTCGCCGGCACCGCCTCGATCGCACCCGTCGCAGCTGAGCCGGCGGCGTTGACGTCGATGATGCTGAAGTGCGCGAGGGTCAGGCGCAGGTAGGTCGACCCCGGCGGGTTCGTGGCCGGATCGTCGAGGCCCCGTGCGTCGTTCACGACGCTGCCGTCCCCGTCGAGGTCGTCGGGAGTGCCGTCGCCGGTGGCGTCGAGGGCGTCACCGCGGCCGTCGGCGTCGGTGTCGAGCAGGCGCACCACGCGCGCGTTCTCCATCGGAATCCACGCCGCCTTCTCCCGGTCATAGGTACCGACCGGGACGAAGCCGCCGACAGGGAAGCCCAGGAAATTGTCAACGTACACGGTGACGGGCCGGTCGAAGCGCACGTGTTCGGCCTCGTCGGCCGAGAACTCGGCGCAATAGGTGAAGAGCGAGGCGGGCGGGAGGTTCGCCGGCATGGACGCGGGGGTCGAATACTCGGTGACCCTCAGCGTGAGGGACGAGAGCGCCGCCTCGGGGCCGCTTCCGTTCTTCCCGAAGGCGTGGGTGTCGCCGGTGAGGACCACCGTGGCCGCACGGATGCCCGAGGCGTCGGACGTAGGCGTGCTGCGGTGGACAGCGACGGTTGCCGGATTCCCGTCCGGCACGACGAGGGTGGCGTGGGGGTCGGGGAGGATCAGGGCCACCGTCTCGGCGACGGCGAAGTCGTTCCACGGTGCATCCACTTGGCGATGCGCCGGCAAGCGGCCCGGCGCCTGATACGAGAGGGTGAGCCAACCTCCCCCTTCGACCGGAAGGATGAAGCGTCCGGTGCCGTCGGTTGCGGCGGTGCCGAACTCCGGGTGGCCAACAACCCCCACGGTCACCCCGGCAAGCGGGTCGCCCGCCCCGTCGGTGACGAGCCCCGTGACGAGAGCGAAGCGCCTGGGGTCGTAAGCGCCGATCGTAGCGTTGGCCGGGATCAGTTCCTCGTAGATCTTCCCAAAGGACCCGTCCGGGAGCGGTGCTACCGGCGGGCAGCCGGAGCCGTTGACCGGCTGCCCGGCCGGCGAGTCGGGGCAGCGGTCCAGGGCGTCGTTGACGCCGTCGTGGTCGGTGTCCTTTTGGGAGGCGGCACAGCCGTTGGCGTCCACCGCCTGGCCCGCAGGCGTCGAGGGACAGAGGTCTTAGTCATCCTTCACCCCGTCGCCGTCGGTGTCGCGCTGGGACGCCGCGCAGCCGTTGGCGTCGACCGCCTGGCCCGCCGGGGTGGCGGGACAGAGGTCTTTGTCGTCCTTCACGCCGTCGCCGTCCGTGTCCCGCTGCGACGCCGCGCACCCGTTCGCGTCCACCGGCTGGCCCGCCAGCGTGCTGGGGCCGAGGTCCACGTCGTCCTTGACGCCGTCGGCGTCCGTGTCCCGCTGGGAGGCAGCGCAGCCGTTGGCGTCCACCGGCTGGCCCGCCAGCGTGCTGGGGCAGAGGTCGACCGCATCGTTGACGCCGTCGCCATCGGAATCAGGGTTGAGGAGCGTGAGGTTCGCAACCCGGCCCAGGACCGGAGACATCCAGTAGGTGCCCTCTCCCAGCTGGCCATAGTACCCCCAGCCCCAGGCCGAGGCGGTGCCCCCGGTCTTGAGCGCCAGCGCATGAGCGGTCCCGGCCGTCGGCGTCTTCCAGTCGGCGTCCGTGCCGACACGGTTCGGCGCGGTCTTGGCCATCGTGGTCCCGTCGCCGAGTTGGCCCTTGTCGTTGGCCCCCCAGGCCCAGAGGCTGCCGTCGGTCGGGAGTGCCACCGTGTGGGGCTACCCGGAGGCCAGGG